>NZ_DATCRD010000070.1:0-11414 GCF_036569185.1 Chitinophaga sp. | reverse complement strand
AGAAACGGGAAGTGCGAAGTACTATGCAGGGCAGGCCGTGATTTCTGTAGAAGAGCTGGCAAAGGTCTTCTGCTGCTTTTTTGGTTACCCCGTAGATATTCTTAGGCTGTGGCTGCACTTCCTCCGTAATCCAGGCTGCAGGCGCCCCGGCAGGGGGCACTAATGCATCCCCAAAAACACTGGTGGTGCTGGTAAAAACAAAACGCTGCACGCCGGCAGCCACTGCTTCCTGCAGGAGGTTAAGCGTGCCGGTAATGTTGGTATCCACGAATTGCTGCATAGTATGTGTGGCTACATGGGGCTTATGCAGGGTGGCCGCATGCAAAACAGTGGTGACCCCTGTCATACAATCTCTGACGAAGGAACGGTCTGTGATGGAACCTACATTAGTAGTAAATGCGGAGGGCTGGATATCCAACCCGATCACTTCAGCAGAATGTTGTCTTAATGTGCGTACCAGCGCCTCTCCAAGATGCCCGGCGCTGCCGGTTACCAAAACTTTCATGTTCTCTATTTTATAAGAATGGTGCAAAATTGGGAAAAAATCCCGCTATGGGCAGGACAATTGTCCCGCCAGTATTCCCTAAAAACACAAGGGCTGCATCCAATAGCTTCAGGCACTGCTGCCTGTTATTGCAGTAGCAACAGGGTTATTCGCATGTGAGAAAGATGATACTGGGAAATCAGAGGCCGGCCAGTACGCTTTTTATTTGTAAAAACAGTAACCAGCTTTTACAATTGGTTTATCCGGCTGTAGATAGCAGGATCGTGTTTTTTAATTTGAATTTTTACATATTTCGAAGCCGGCATATTGCTTTCCTTAACGACGTTGTTTATCGATACGAGGACATTTGTTTCAGGAAAATAAGTAACTGTATTGCGTTTGGGAATCTGGTAGGAAACAATAATGAATAATGGCGCGATACGCTCGATGCCATCATCATAATTGAACAGGTCTACTTTATCGCCTGCTTTAAAACCGGCTTTTTCAATATCGTCCGCGTTCATAAAGATCACCCGGCGTTCATTTTTAATGCCCCGGTAGCGGTCATCCAGGCCATAGATGGTTGTATTAAACTGGTCGTGAGTGCGCGTAGTAGCCATCAGGTATTCATCCGGCCCGAGGGTGTTATCGGGGATGTCGGTCAGCGTAAATGGGGCGCGGTCGCCAAACTCCTCAGTTTTAAATATACCATCACGTGCTGCATTGGGCAGGTAAAAACCACCTTTCTGCAGCACTCTTTCGTTGTATCTGTCAAAACCGGGGATACATTTTTCAATGTCATCCCTTACAGCGTCGTAACTATCGTGATAGCGCTGCCAGTTAATAATGGATTCAGGCCCAAGGGTAGCCATCGCCATCCGGCACACGATCTGGGTTTCATTAATCAGGTGCCCGGAGACCGGTTTTAAGATGCCTTTTGATTTTTCGACCACTCCCATGGAGTTCTCAGTACTAACGAACTGATGTACGCCATTAACCATATCTATATCGCTGCGCGAAAGCGTTGGCAGTATAATAGACTCCTGGCCATGCACCAGGTGGCTGCGGTTTAGTTTCGTGGACACATAAACGGTGAGCGCCAATTTGCGCATGGCTTCCGCCGTATAGGTGGTATCCGGTGTGGCGGACAGGAAATTGCCGCCCATACAAAATAGTACTTTCAGGCGCTGTTCATGCATCGCTTTGATGGCGCGCACAACATCATAGCCGTGTTTGCGGGGCGGGTTAAATCCAAAGAATTGCTGCAAACGGTCCAGCTGCTCATCGGTTGGTTTCTCATCAATCAGCATTGTCCGGTTGCCCTGTACATTGCTGTGCCCCCGGACCGGGCAAACGCCGGCCCCCGGAATGCCGATACTTCCCTTGAGCAGGAGCAGGTTGAGGATCTCTTTGATCATATCCACTCCATTGTGCTGTTGGGTGAGCCCCATACCCCAGCAGACGATAATACGTTGTTTAAAAGCCATCATCTGCGCCGCTTCATAGATATCTGCTTTGGCAACCCCGGCCTGCAGGGCAAGTTCATCCAGGTCATAGTGTTCGAACTGTTTGATAAATGCATCGTATCCTGTTGTTTTTTCAGTAATGAAAGACCGGTTAAACACCTTACCCTCAGACATTTTCTCAGACTCAAACAGCAGGAGCTCAATGGCTTTTAACAGGGCCATATCGCCGTTTATTTTTACCGGCAGGTACAGGTCTGCCAGCTTAACGCCATTGCCGATAATACCGCTGATTTCCTGGGGGTTATGAAAGCCCATCAGGCCGGCTTCGGGCAAAGGGTTAATCGCAATAATTCTGGCGCCATTCTTTTTGGCTTTTTCCAGTGCGCTCATCATCCTCGGCGCATTGGTACCAGGGTTATGACCGATAATAATGATGATCTCTGCGTGATAAAAATCTTCCAGTTTGACGGTCCCCTTCCCGATGCCTATCGTAGGACGAAGAGCAGATCCCGACGTTTCATGGCACATATTGGAGCAGTCCGGCATATTATTCGTCCCATATACTTTGGCAAAAAGCTGGTAAACAAAAGAAGCTTCATTGCTCGTCCTGCCCGAGGTATAAAATGCCGCTTCATCAGGGGTAGCAAGCTGGTTCAGGTGCACCGCGATCTTTTTAAATGCATCATCCCAACTTATAGGCTGGTAATGCGTGCCGCCTTTGGGCAGGTACATCGGCTCCGTAAGCCTACCCATTTTGCCGATGTTATAATCATCCAGCTTAGCCAGGTCATAAACAGCGTTGGCTTTGAAAAAAGCTGCGGTGACCCTTTTGGTGGTGGCTTCCTCCGCAAGCGCTTTGGCGCCGTTTTCACAGTATTCCCCAATCGGTGAACGCTCATCATCCGGGTCGGGCCAGGCGCAGCTGGGGCAGTCAAACCCTTCAAACTGGTTCATATGCAATAATGCTTTGTTGCCCCGGAAAAATGTCTTTTCTTCCAGCAAATCCTTCATAGCAGCCATCACTGCTGGTACACCTGCCGCCCATTTTTCTACTTTAGTGAGTTTGAGGTCTAATAACTGGTAAGGGTTTTCTGCAGAAGGTTTCCGGTTCGCAGGCTGGCCGGCAGGTATATTATCAGGTTTATCTTTTTCCATCATGCTCTTTTTAAACGTTAGAAATTAAATCAGCGTTTGGGTAGATGTTCATTCCCGTTCATATGGTATTGCATTTGCAGGCAAATAACATGTTAATAACAATGTAACGAAAGCACGGTATAAATGTTCATTCCTTAACCATTGAATTATTAAGAAAACATGCCGGCAGGTTCCAATCAGTTTTCAATGCTTAGTTTAACCGACCGTTCAAATAGTTTCCTGTATGCCATTGGCGTAAGGTTTGTTTTTGATCTAAAAAAATACGAAAAATAGGTTAGCTTGGGAAAGCCTATATCAAAGGCGATTTCCTTGACTGATTTCCTGGTGCTGTGCAGTAATTGTTTGGCTTCATGTAATACCCGTTCCTGGATAATTTCGAGTGCTGATTTATTGAAGCTTTTGCGGCAAATGATGCCAAGATAATTGGGTGTGATGCACAGCCTCGCTGCATAGAAAGATACCGTCTTGTGTTTCCTGAAATTTTCGTCTACCAGTACCTTAAAAGAGTGGGCAATAGAATGTGCATTTCCCATGAGCATATCGCCATGCCTACCATGCCTCCACAACGAAATGATGAGCGTAATCAGCAGGCAGCGGGCATTGACCAGTTCCAACGAAACATTGGCCGCGCTAAGCTCTTCTTTGATAGCCAGGCACTCTACGAGGGCCTTTTTAAAAGTCGGCATATCCAGGTCAGGTATTGGCGGCTGGTCATATTGGAAAAAGATAAATTGAAAGAAGGGGGGAAACATCTCCGGCATATCTTTGCTAATTGTTAACAGGTAGCCCTTGGCCGGCCCGTCCAGTTTCCAGTGATATAGCTTCCCGGGGATAAGTATATGGATCTGACCCGGCCGGACAGGATAGTCCTTTAATTCGATCGTGAGCAGGCCCGTGCCCATTTCTACAAATAACAATGTAAAATAATGCTCCCTGGGCGCAGTGATCTCTGCTTCGTTGCCGATTTCCCTGACACTAACGAAGCTGTTTGCGGTGTGTTTCTTTCCACTATCGGGTGCGATTTTCATTTGCTTGTAAGGGCTTCTTTTGCATACGCTGTTGTAGTATTTCAATACCCTATATACAAAGCTCAGGTTTACCTCCCCGAAAGAAGTATCTGTTTTACATCAACTTATGACACTTTCAAATGTTTCTGCCGGAGAGTCTGCGGAGAACTGCCTGTGTGGCGCTTAAAGAAGCGGAAGAAATGAGACGCTGATGCAAAGCCGAGCTCATAGGCTATCTCCTTTACTGTAAGACTTGTATGAAACAGTAGATCCCCTGCCTCCCGGATGAGTTTTGCATCAATGGTTTGCTTGGCCGACTGATCCAGATGCCGTTTACAAATCGAATTGAGCACATTGGGATGAATGTGCAGCAGCTTTGCATAGTATGAAGTGGAATGCTGTTCTTTATAATGCTGCTGAATCAGGTCAACATACTGAACATAAACAGGGGACAAGGATTTTCTTTTGAGTTTATCATGGTGTTTAAATAAGCGTTCGCAAACCAGGATCAACTCCAGTATCTTAAGCGCTATCATTTCATTTTTATTCACCCATTTCTGGTTGCGTTCTTCCAGCAGTGTATCAAAAATATCCTTCAGCGTTTTTGCCTGCCGGGTAGTTACCTGCGTATATGGTTTCAGGTCATTCCGCAGCAATTCCAATTTGAACAGGTGATGGCGTGGAAAACGTTCCTGTAAAAAGAAGTTGAGATTGAAACCAAGCAAAAAACCTTTGGTATCCTCGCTATGCTGTCCTGTTTGAATAGTTTGGCTGGGGATGATAACAAGCGAGTTTTTATTCATCGGCGCTTTTATTTTTCCCACCACTCTTTCCCCTTCTCCCTGTGTTGTAAAAATGATAATCACATTAGACACTCTATAGGGCGGAATGGTGTAGCCATATTCAGGCAGGGAGTCTTCCAGCCTGAAGTAAAAGTAGTCCAGCTTCTTCCCAAAGCTGGTATCAAGTTCAATGAGCTTTTTATCCTTTCGGTAGGTTTCAAACGCTCTTTTATAATCACTGAAAATTTTCTTCTCGTCAGCAGTCAACATAAACTAAAATAGATTTCAGGTAATAAGATGTTCCCAAAGGGTGTTTTTGCTGCTTCCTGCCACGGAATACAAAACGGTTACAATTTACTATTGTGATGGAATATTGTAAAAAATTAAATAAAAACAATATGTATAAGAATGTAATTCGATATGATTTTCACGGTTTACGACAGGAATATGACCTGATGTATTGTCTGTAAAGATGATTAAAGATTATTATTGCACAGAAACTGCAACACTCAGCCTATTACAGACAATAATATATCATTATTTCATCATGAATTCGTCGCCACAAAACGTATTAGATTATCATGGTACCCACACCATTTTCCTGGTCTGGAATTTTAAGGAACATATGGATATCAAAGCCGGTTTTCAGCATATCTGCGCCCTGGTGATCAACCTTAACAATTCGGCTTCCCTGCGTTTCCCGGATAGCGGCGTTAGTTGTGTAATGGGTATTGGACATGATGCGTGGCTCGCCCTTGAGCTGCCTACGCCACTGCCCAGGGAGCTGGAGAGTTTTCAGGCCATCGAAGGAGATAAGCACAGGGCTGTTTCGACAAAAGGGGATCTGCATTTTCATCTGCGGGGAGACACGGCCGGTAGCTGTTATGATATGGCGGCCGACCTGTCGGCGATACTTTTACCAATTGCAGACTGTATGGAGGAAGTTCATGGGTTCCGCTATTGGGACGGCCGCTCTATCCTTGGTTTTGTAGATGGTACTGAAAATCCGCATGGCCCCCAGCAGCGGGCCTATTTTGGTCTCGTAGGCGCTGAAGATCCTGCTTACCAGGGCGGCAGCTACCTGTTTGTCCAGAAATATATTCATGACCTCCGTGCCTTTAAGGCGTTATCCCTGGAGGAACAGGAAAAAGTATTCGGGCGTTCGAAACAAAATGATATAGAAATGCCGGATGCTGTGAAACCGGCTAACTCGCATACAGCGGTCGCCAATATCGGCGACGACTTTAAGATTATCCGTGATAATATGCCTTTTGGCAATATGGCTACCAATGAAATGGGAACTTATTTCATTGCCTATGCCAGCACGTTTGCTACAGTCAAAAAAATGCTGACGAATATGTTTGTCGGTTCCCCGCCGGGTAATTACGACCGGTTGCTGGACTTCAGTACGCCCCAAACCGGGACTTTATTCTTTGCGCCGACACTGACCTTACTGAAGCAGATTGCAGATGGTGAGATACCCTCGTTGGCGGAAACGCCGGCTGATTGATGGGGACCGCCGGATACCCGGAGCGTGATGCCGTTGCCGCGGGACTATACCTGCAAAAAGTTTCACTTCCTGTTTTTTAAAAAAGAAGTAATCAGAAGATGATCATCAGGAAAAAAGAACACTGGTTTAAGATGCTGTTTATCTGGCACGGCTCGGTCCTGCCAGGGTTGCTTCCCAGGCTGTTGCTGTTGTTTTTGTTATCTCTGGCTGTGGTGTACGCACATGGAACTATTTTTTCTTTCAAAGTACCTTTGAATCCATCGCCGTTAACCCTTTCCGGCTTTGTGCTGGCGCTGTTTCTGGGTTTTCGGAACAGCGCCAGTTACGACCGCTATTGGGAAGCACGTAAGTTATGGGGGATATTGTTAAATACCAATCGCTCGCTGGTGCGGCAGTTCCTCACGCTGCCCATCGGGCCGGCGGATACCCGGCGTACCAGTTCCTTTGTTGGCCTGCTCAACGCGTTTACCTTTGCGCTGAAGCATCAGCTCAGGGGCACAGATCCTGCTGTTGATCTGGAAGAACGCCTGGATAAAGAACAGCTGGCAGAAGTTAGCTCCGCAAAGTATAAACCCATTATTTTGTTGAACCTGCTGGCAAGATCGGTGGCACGCGAACGTGCAGAGGGAAAGATTGACCCGATCCAACAGGCCTGTTTTGAAGAGCACTTCAACCAGCTCTCCGGGATTGTGGGAGGATGTGAGCGCATTGCAACCACTCCCATCCCATACAGCTACCGGGTATTGCTGCACCGCACGGTATATATTTACTGTTTTTTACTGCCCTTCGGGCTGGTGGACAGCCTGGGCTGGCTCACGCCTTTTATCGTCGTTTTTATCGCCTATACCTTCGTGGCATTTGAAGCGATTGCAGATGAAATAGAAGAGCCCTTTGGTACCGATGCCAATGACCTTGCACTGAACCAGATGTGCAGGATGATTGAATACACTACGCTCGAATCAGCCGGTCTGCCGGTAAAGGCTGTACCCGTGGCAGCCACAGATGTGATAGATTAAGGAGCCGGGTAAAATGTGTATCATTCCTGCTTTGCTTTCATCAACCAACCGGCTGCAATAGTTTATCTCACCTCTTCAAATGGAACGTCCTGAACGTCGTCAGTACCTGTGGGCCCTGCGTGGGATGCTTCGCCGTGTCCATCACCTGCTGTGCCATTCCCTGGCTGCGGCGCTGTTTTGTACATATCTTCGCTCGCTGCCGTCCATGCCTTATTTAAGTCGGCCACAGCACGGTCAACGCCAGCAATATCCTCGTGTTCAGCTGCATATTTCAAGGCATCCCTGGCGCTTCCGATGAGTGTTTTTTTATCCTGGGGTATCTTATCACCAAACGTATTGAGTTGTTTATCCGTCTGGAAAAGCAGGCTGTCTGCCTGGTTTAGCTTCTCTACTTTCTCACGCGCTGCTTTATCCGCTGCTTCGTTGGCCCTGGCATCCGCTTTCATTTTTTCTACTTCTTCTTTACTCAGGCCACTGCCAGCTTCAATGTGGATAGTTTGTTCTTTGCCTGTGCCTTTATCCTTAGCCGAAACATTTAAGATGCCGTTGGCATCAATGTCGAAGGTAACCTCGATTTGCGGTAATCCCCTTGGGGCGGGAGGTATGCCGTCCAGGTTGAAAATACCCAGGCTTTTATTATCCCTGGCCATTGCACGGTCGCCCTGCAGCACATGAACCTGTACACCGGGCTGGTTATCGCTGGCCGTGGAGAAAGTTTCTGATTTTTTTGCGGGGATAGTTGTATTTGCCGGGATCAGTGTGGTCATCACCCCACCCATGGTTTCAATGCCAAGAGACAGCGGGGTAACATCCAGCAGTAAAACATCCTTTATTTCTCCCGTCAGGACAGCTCCCTGGATAGCGGCGCCAATAGCAACCACTTCATCGGGATTAACGCCTTTGTTGGGCCTGCGGCCAAAGAATTTCTCAACGATTTCCTGTACTTTAGGAATACGTGTACTACCTCCGACGAGGATCACTTCCTGGATATCGGATGCTTTGATATTCGCGTCTTTTAACGCTGTTTCACAAGGTGTCAGGCAGCGACTGAAAAGGGCATCCGAGAGTTGCTCGAACTTAGCGCGTGTCAGTTTTCTGACAAGGTGCTTGGGCACCCCGTCAACAGCCGTAACGTATGGAAGATTGATTTCTGTTTCGGTAGCAGAAGAAAGCTCCACTTTTGCTTTTTCAGCCGCTTCCTTGAGGCGTTGCAGGGCCATCGGGTCTTTACGCAGATCAATGCCCTCATCTTTTTTAAACTCATCCGCCAGCCAGTCCATGATGACCTTATCAAAATCATCACCCCCCAGATGTGTATCGCCATTCGTGGATTTTACTTCAAACACGCCGTCGCCCAGTTCCAGGATAGAAATATCGAAGGTACCACCACCAAGGTCAAACACGGCAATTTTATGGCTCCTGTTGCCTTTGTCCAAACCATAGGCAAGGGCTGCAGCTGTAGGCTCGTTAACAATACGTCGCACTTTCAGGCCGGCTATTTCCCCGGCCTCCTTTGTAGCCTGGCGTTGCGCATCGTTGAAATAAGCAGGCACCGTAATAACCGCTTCGCTTACTTCCTGCCCCAGATAATCTTCCGCAACCTTTTTCATTTTCTGTAAAATAATGGCGGAGATCTCCTGTGGCGTATATAGCCTGCCTTCGATATCAATACGGATGGTGTCATTATCACCGCGGACAACTTTATAACTTACATGGGTTAATTCATTTTGTACCTCGTCAAACCTGCGCCCCATAAAACGCTTGACGGAACTGATGGTATTCTGCGGATTAGTGATAGCCTGCCTTTTGGCAGGATCTCCTACTTTGCGTTCCCCGTTTTTTAAAAAAGCAACAACAGAAGGCGTAGTGCGGCGGCCTTCATCGTTGGCGATTACCACCGGTTCATTGCCTTCCATTACAGCAACGCAGCTGTTAGTGGTGCCCAGATCGATTCCAATAATCTTACCCATAATATTCCAGTTTAATTTTTGTAATTATCAGGCAATACAATGGCTGGCCGGGTAATTCCCGGTATTGCTCCTTCCACTGTAAATAAATAATTTTAGATGTTGCTGTTTGCTTTCAGTTTTTATACAATACCTGCATCGATCATGAGAGGAACCTGCAGCATTGCCCGTAGCAATAATAAGATAATATTCCGGATGATCTCAGGCAAACAGTATCGAATTTGATGATAATAATATCCTATTTTATCTGTGGAAATTGTTTTATTCGGATTAAGTTCTCATCTTAAATATTGTGCCCCGGCAAAACAAAAGGCGCGAACAAACAAATTGATTTTTTGAAAACTAATGTGTTGCAATAATGGACTATGTAGATTATTATAAGCTCCTGGGCGTAGAGAAAAATGCGACAGCTGATGAAATTAAAACTGCCTACCGGAAACTGGCGCGCCAGCATCATCCCGATTTAAATCCCAACGACCCGGAAGCCGGTAAACGTTTTCAGGCCATTAATGAGGCGAATGAAGTATTGAGCGACCCGGAGAAAAGGAAGAAATACGATCAGTACGGCAACGACTGGAAACATGCAGAACAATTTGAACAGGCTAAAAGGCAACAACAAACATCGGGAGCCTATACAGGAGGCAACCCGTTTGGCGGCGGCTTTGCCTATAATGGTGATGATGAGAATTATTCAGATTTCTTTGAATCCATTTTTGGTAACCGCAGGAGAACGCAAAGGGAAAGCCGTTTTAAAGGACAGGATATTCATGCTTCCTTTCAACTCAATTTATCGGCGGCTTATAAAACCCATCAGCAAACGTTTACTGTTAACGGGAAGAACCTTCGTATCACTGTTCCCGCTGGTGTGGAAAACGGCCAGGAAATAAGAATCGCAGGTTATGGTGCCCCGGGTGTAAACGGCGGACCTAACGGGGACCTGTATATCACTTTTGATATTGTGAACGACACTGCCTTCGAACGCAGAGGCAATGACCTGTACAAGGAAGTTCCGCTGGATTTATATACAGCAGTACTGGGAGGCAGCGAAACCATCGATACCTTCAGTGGTAAGGTTAAACTCACCATTGCCCCGGAAACACAGGAAGGCACCCGCGTACGCCTGAAAGGGAAGGGTTTCCCGGTATATAAGAAAGCAGACGAATTTGGCGATTTGTATGTCACCTTCCGCATACAGCTTCCGAAACATTTATCCGCGAAAGAAAAAGCCCTGTTTAACGAACTCGCGCTGGAGCGCAAAAAATAATAACGATGAATAAACAGAACAATATATCCGTTGAACAATGTTCATTCTTCTATCATATTGAAGTGTCCTTTATCCGGGAACTTGAAACACATGGCCTCATCGAAATAAAACAGATCGGGGACCAACATTTTATTGCCTACGACCAGCTGGGCCAGCTGGAGAAACTGATGCATCTTTTTTATGAATTGCAGATTAATATGGAGGGCCTGGAAGCCATCAACCACCTGGTTAACCGCGTACAACAGCTGCAGGGTGAAATAAAGAGATTGCAAAACCTCCTGCCCAGGGAGGTACAAAATATCCATAAGCAACTATGAGAACCATCGACTATATCCACAACATTCTTGAAAACTGGAAACAGGCGCTTTTGGCATTCCTGCCTAATTTAGTATTGGCTATCGTTGTATTGATCGCCTTCCTGGCGATGGCCCGTATGGTAAAAAGGATAAGTTTAAAAAGTTATTCCCGGTCGATGACTGCCAACAGCGACATCGCTAAGCTTATCTCATCGGCTATTTACTTCTTCCTGCTGCTGGCGGGTACTTTTATCGTATTACAAATACTTGGTCTGGAAAGAGTCCTCACCAGGCTGATCGCCGGAGCAGGCATCATTGGTATCATCGCAGGTTTTGCTTTCAAGGATATTGCAGCCAATGCTTTTGCCGGCCTGATGCTCAACGCCCAGCATCCACTAAAAGAAGGAGACTGGATACTGGTGGATAGTAATTATGGCAGCGTATTGAAAATAGGCCTGCTGACAACC
>NZ_DATCRD010000069.1:0-14245 GCF_036569185.1 Chitinophaga sp. | reverse complement strand
TTTGTCTTGGAACACTGATTACGCTGATTATGATGATTATATGGATATTTTTCTTAATTTTTTTTAATACAGTTCTGAGATAAAAGCGTATATGCCACTCATATCTTCCTTTATTATTAAAAAACTCAAAAAGACATCCATGTAATCATCATAATCAGCGTAATCAGTGTTCCAAGACAAACTCCGCTCAGATCCCTTCGCCTAAAAAGTTATCCGGCTAATCAGCATAATCAGTTTAATCCTGAGTCAGACAAACTCCGCATCGGACAAAATCCGCGAATATGAAATTTTTTCTCTACTTTTGCGCCCTTATACCAGTTCTTTTTTATAAGATGATCAGTAGAAGAAATATCCGGGTAAAAGTAATGCAAACGCTTTATGCCCTGGAAACGATGGAGCAAAGCAATATTAAGCCAGGTACGGCCACCAGACTTTTAAACGAAAAGCTGGACCAAACCTGCCAGATCTTTACCTACTTACTTAACTCAGTGGTACAGGTAGCACAGTACGCCGAAATTGATGCGCAAACCCGTGCTTCCAAACACTTACCCTCTGCCGAGGACCTGCAGGTGAATACTAAAATTGCAGGAAATGAATTTATTTACCAGATAACCAGCGACAAAGGTTTCCAGGTAAACCTGGAGCAATGGAAAATGAAGCTGCAAACAGATGATGATCTGCTCAGAAAGCTTTATAACCAACTCATTGCCACAGATGCCTACAAAGCCTATATAGCAGACGGTAACCGTACCAAGGCAGGCGAAAAGGAAATACTGGAATTCATCTATAAAGAAATACTGGCTAAAAGCGAGCCGTTCCAGCAACACATGGAAGATACCTTCCTTCATTGGGGCGACGACGAAGAAATGATGGGCATCCTGATCAATAACTATTTCAATAAGCCGCATCTCTTTAATTTCCTCCAGCTGATCAGTAAGGAAAAACTGGACTACGCAAAGGAGCTCCTGCTTACGGTAACAGACAAAAAAGAATACTGCCTGGAACTGATCAAGCCTAAGTTACAAAACTGGGACTCTGAACGTATCGCTGCAGTGGATATGTTGCTGATGGAAATGGGCGTATGCGAATTCCTCTATTTCCCTACCATTCCTACCAAAGTAACGATCAACGAATATATAGACCTGGCAAAAGCCTACAGCACCCCCCAGAGTGGGCAGTTCATCAACGGGATCCTGGATAATATCCTGAAAGATCTTGAAAAAGAACAACTGGTGCAGAAACAGGACCGTCCGAAAAAGTAAGTGGGAAAAGTTATTTTTACGGTAAAATAGTAAGCCATGAAAAAACTGTTCTGTTTACTCGCCTGTGGAAGCCTGCTGGTAGCGGCTTGTAACAATAATGCAAAAAATAATACCGCTGCCGCTGCAGCCGGTAACGGTCAAAAAAATGAAGCTGGCCAATCTTCCGCGCTTACCTTTGAAGAAAAGGTGCATAACTTTGGGGAGATTGTAGCCGGTGAAAAAGTGGAGTATTCCTTTAAATTCACCAATACAGGCACCAGCCCGCTGCTCATCGAAGACGCCATATCCAGCTGCGGTTGTACCGTGCCGGAATGGCCAAAAGAACCTATCAAACCCGGACAATCCGGTTATATGAAGGTCATTTTCGACAGCCACGGAAAATCGGGTTATACCGAAAAAGAAGTTTCTGTTAAAATCAACAATAATGACGGTTATGTGGTAGGACCAAAAATCCAATGCAATATCATTACCAAATAGTCCGGACTAAACTATTAAATCAATTATAGAAATGAACATCCTGAACATTTTATTAATGGCGCCCCAGGGCGGTGCCCAAGGTGGTGGTAACTCCTGGGTTTCTTTCCTGTTCTTTGGGGGTATGATCCTTGTCATGTGGCTTTTCATGATCAGACCTCAGACCAAAAAGGCAAAATTGCAGAAACAATTTATCGATAACCTGAAAGAAGGTGATAAAATCGTCACTATTGCCGGTATCCACGGTAAAGTGAAGAAAATGAACGACAATAACACCGTTCTGATGGAAGTAAGCCCCGGCACCAACTTTACCATCGAACGTTCTGCCATCAGCATGGAATACACTACAGCCCAGCAAAAACCGGCTGAAACCAAATAAGGATTACGTTAAAGTAATTACTGCTGCGGAGTTACGGACAGATAACAGGCAGGCCCCAGGTCTCCCGGCATCTGCCCCTAACTCCGTAATTCATATGGGTAGTTCGTAATTTTTTATAAATTGGGGCCATGTTAAAGATTGGAATCACCGGAGGAATAGGTTCCGGCAAAAGTACCGTTAGCCGAATATTTGAATTACTGGGAGTTCCTGTATACTATGCAGACGACCGGGCGAAAGATATCATGGTCCGCGACCCGGAACTGGCCGCACAGGTAAAACACCACTTTGGTGAAGAAATATACGACGCCCAGGGTGCCCTGAACCGCAAACTCCTGGGAAATATCGTTTTCAACGATAAAGACAAGCTGGCGCTCCTGAACTCGCTGGTACACCCCGCTACCATCCGCGATTCGGATAACTGGGCCCTGCAGCAACACACTCCCTATGTACTAAAAGAAGCCGCCCTCCTCTTTGAAACAGAATCGTTTCACCACCTCGATAAGGTGATCGCCGTTTCTGCCCCCCAGCCCTTACGGATACACCGCGTCATGAAACGCGACAACGTAACCCGCAATGAAGTGCTGGCGCGCATCTACAAACAAATCGACGAAACCATTAAAGTGAAACTGAGCGATTACGTGATCTATAACGATGAACAGCACATGGTGATTCCCCAGGTGCTGGCCCTCCATGAAAAACTCCTGGAACTCGCCGGTACAAAGTAAAACCGCTTCAAGTCCACCTCATGTCCACCTTATGTGCATGAACAAAGCATGAACAAAGCCTGTGCACACTATGCGCACGCCTGCTTACCTATACCTGCCAGTTACCTGCTGTATACCACATGGCCCAACCACCCTTGGTTTTTCCTAACTTTGACCAAAACAAGGATCATGGATAGCGTGAACAGAGCACCCATTCAGCTCACCCCAGGTGCAGCGGAAGTAGTGAAACAATTGTTACAGGGTAATACAGAAGCTCCCTATCTCCGGGTAGGCGTAAAGGGTGGAGGCTGCTCCGGCGTGGCCTATATGCTTGGCTTTGACGCGCTCATGGAAGACGACGACCTGTTTGAAGTATCCGGTATCCCGGTGATCATGAAAAAAGCCCATGGCATGTACCTTATGGGAATGGAAATAGATTACCAGCAGGGAAGCGATACCGCCGGGTTTGTATTCAGGCAGCCTGCAAGCTGATCATCATCTTCATAAAATATACCACATAAAAAAACCTCCTGGCTTACCAGGAGGTTTTTATTTATCAAACATTATTTCAGTAACGTCTTACTTACTTATTTGGCAGCAGAAGCTGTTTTCTTTGCAGTTACTTCCACTGAATCGTTTTCATTCGCCAGCTGATTCTTCTTGTCGAAGTCAACCAGTACAGGCGCCGCAACAAAGATAGAGGAATAAGTACCGGTGATCACACCGATCAGCATTGCAAAGGCGAAACCGCGGGTTACTTCACCACCGAATACAAACAGGATCAGGATGGTGAGGAACACTGTCAGAGAGGTCATAATTGTACGGCTCAGGGTATCGTTGATCGCTTTATTGATCACGGTATCCCTGTCGCGGCCATGAGCGCCGGTCCTGAAGTACTCACGGATACGGTCAAACACAATCACGGTGTCGTTCATAGAGAAACCGATCACTGTCAGGATCGCAGCAATAAAGTGCTGGTCAATTTCCAGTGTGAATGGTACAAAGGACCTGCACCAGGAGAATACTGCCAGGGTAACCAGTACGTCGTGCAGCAAAGAGAAGATAGTACCAATGGAGTACTGCCATTTGCTGAAACGCAGGAGGATATACAGGAAGATCACCACAATAGACAGGATCGTTGCCTTCACTGCACCTGCGCGCAAGTCGTCGGAAATGGTAGGCGATACTGTCTGTGATCCCACTATATAACGGGAAGCAAATACACCAGGCGTTACGGAAGCGTCGTAGAACTTCTTCAGGCCATTGTATAATTTATCGGCTACTTCCTTATCAACTGCCAGGTTCTGCTGTTCAATTTTATAAGAAGTAGTAATGCTCAGCTGGTTGGTGCTGCCGATCGTTTTAACGAATACTTCAGAGTCGAATTCTTTCCTCAGTACATCGGCCACTTCCTCGCGGTTCATCGGGTGCTCAAAGCGTACAGTGTAGCTACGGCCACCGGAGAAATCGATACCGTGGTCGAACCCGTGGAAGAAAGAAGACACACCTGCCACCATTACGATCGCAGAAATGATATAAGCATATTTACGTTTGCCTACGAAATCGAAAGCCACATGTTTAAATACCTTACGGGAAATAGGTGTAAAATATTCAAAGTGTCTTTTTCTCTTCATCCAGAAATCGGTTACCATACGGGATACCAGGATACCGCAGAACAGAGACAGGAACAGACCTATGATCTGGGTAGTGGCGAAGCCCAGCACAGGGCCTAAACCAAAGTAGAACAGGATGAAGGCGGTGAGCAGGGAGGTAACGTGACCATCGAGCACCGGTGCATAGGAACGCTTGTAACCGTCTGCCACTGCATCGTGGTAGGATTTACCATGTGATAATTCGTCTTTGATCCTTTCAAAGATGATTACGTTGGTATCTACCGCCATACCAATGGTGAGCACCATACCGGCAATACCAGCCATGGTTAAGGTAGCTCCCATGGAAGCCAGGATACCAAAGGTAAACAGCAGGTTCAGTACCAGTGCAATATTGGCTACCCAGCCGGCAGTGTTATAGTACACCAGCATGAGTACGAAGATGACGCCGAAGGAGATCATAAAGGATTTGGCGCCGGCTGCGATGGATTCAGCACCCAGGGTTGGTCCTACGATCTGTTCCTGTACGATTTGTGCAGGAGCCGGCATTTTACCGGATTTCAGGATGTTGGCGAGGTCATTTGCTTCTTCAATGGTAAAGCTACCACTGATAGAGGAACGGCCACCGGCAATTTCACCTTGTATAGAAGGAGCAGAGTAAACGATGTTATCGAGCACTACTGCTACGTAGTTAAATGTAGCGGGATCTTTTGGATTGGTTGGAGCCAGTTCACCGGTCAGTTTTTTCCACTGGTGGGCGCCTTCGTTATCCATTGTCATGCTGATTTCCGGCTGGTTGTTCTGGTCCATGTCCTGGCGGGCATCAACGATGCTGGCGCCGCCAACACGGGGTTCCGGATTAGCAGGATTTACTTTCAGCGCATATACGGCCAGCGGACCGTGTTTATCTTCTTTATTTTCAGCACCGAACGCAAAAACCAGGTCTTTAGGCAGGATAGCCTTTACAGCCGGCAGTTCTACATAACGGTTGAAAGTAGCGGTATCTTTTGGTAAGATCCTTCCGATAGACGGGCCAGGGAAAACGGAGCCGGACTGTGGATCTACGTTAGGAAATAATACCATGAACAGCGGGTTCTGCTGCTGTTGTTCTTTCAGCTGCAGTTCTTTGCTGGCGTTTTTGCTGGTATCTTTTTTAGACAGGTAATCAGTCAGACTGCCATCTTTAGCGGTATCCTTAGCAGCAGCAGCAGCTGTAGCAGTGGTATCAGCAGCGGCCGCAGGTGTTGCAGGAGCAGCAGTAACGGCAGCTTTTGCATTCCTGATCGCGTCGTTCATTGGCGACAATACGTTCTGGATAAAGTCGGGAGAGTTCTTATAAACTTCCCTGAATTCCAGGTTGGCAGTTGCCTGCAGGTATTTGTGCACACGGGCGGCATTATCAACGCCGGCCAGTTCCACGGAGATCAGTCCTTTATTTTCATCCAGGCTGATGTTGGGTTGTGCCACACCGAATTTATCAATACGTTTCTGCAGTACGATATAGGTATTTTTAATGGCAACACGTGATTCCTTGCGGATCATGTCCAGCACCTGCTGATTGGAGGAATTGAAAGTGATATCCTTCTGGTAGGCATTTGCAAAAATAGACGCCAGTTTGCCCTGTGGTGCTACCTCGGTGTATGCTTGTCCGAACAAGGTAACAAAATCGGCCTGGTTAGTTTTCTTCAGCTCATTTGCTCTTTCCAGCGCTTTGTTGAAAGCGGCATCCTTGGATTGACCGGATAATGCGCGGATAACATCTTCCACGCTTACTTCCAGTACCACGTTCATACCACCTACCAGGTCCAGACCGAGATTCAGTTCTTTCTCTTTAGCCTTGGTGTAGGTGACATTCCACGGGAAGCCTGCAATCTTGGTGCTGCTGGTACTGTCCACAATCTCTTGTCTCCTCTGTTTAATAAACCCTTTGAGGGTGTCTGAGTAGAAGCCCTGCAGTTCCGCACTGCCTGGATATTTCTTTTCAGGTGTAGGGTATTGCTTGGCCACATCGTTTTCGGCCTGCTGCTCTATCTTCTTCTCATAGTTCCGCACCAAAAACGTGAAGGACAATTGGTACAAAGAGATAAGGATCAGTGCGATGGCAAAAAATCTTACCAGTCCTTTAAGTTGCATACTGTTTGTTTCGGGTTTATAAAAAAAATTTTTAAGAGTTGCAAAGATAGAATTTAAATCGATATATTAAAGTCCTAGTTAAAAGACGCGCAAAATCAATATGCGCCTGCCTTTACAGGTTGGTTGGCACACTTTTTTTAAATCTGCTGCTCCCGGATTCTGGTCTTTTTATGTATATTCCTTTGCTTTACAATCTATAACAACGACAAATATATGCAAACCCAACATTATCCGGCAACAGATAATTTCCTGGAAGCTTTGCTGAAAAGTCAAAAAAGCCGGCTAGGCGCCATATTCAGCGATCCTTCCACTTACCGTTTACAGATCATTTTTACCCGTATAGACCGGGATGAGCAACAGCGGCCTCATTTTTCGGACTATCACTATGGTGTTTCCCCTGATACCTACTTCTACCCTGCATCTACTGTAAAACTGCCGGCTGCCGCCCTGGCGCTGGAAAAGCTGAATGACCTGCAGATCCCGGGCCTTGACCGTAATACCCCTTTCTTTACCTCTCCCCTTACAGGGATCAATACCGGTGTGCGCCACGACCGCTCCGCCGCTTCCGGCCTCCCGTCGGTGGCCCATTATATAAAGAAAATATTTCTTATCAGCGATAACGACGCCTATAACCGGCTCTACGAGCTCATCGGGCAGGAGCCCTTTAACCGCAGGCTGTGGGAAATGGGGTACACGGAAGCCCAGATCCGCCACCGGGTGGGGCTTCCCCTTCATGAGGAAGCCAACCGGCGCACCAATGCCGTGAACTTCCGGGAGGGAAACAGTATCCTGTACCAGCAGCCGGCGGCCTACAGCCAGCTGGAGTTTTCCCCAAGGGAAGATTTCGCAGGGAAAGCCTGGTACAATCACCTCGACCACCTGGAGCACCGGCCCATGAACTTCTCCCACCGCAATAAACTTCCCCTTGCCAGTCTTCATAATATTATGCGCAGCATAATTTTTCCGGAAGCTGTAACAAATCGCCAACGTTTCCGTTTAACAGGAAAAGATTACCGTTTTTTGTACAGATGTATGTCCCAACACCCGGATGAATCAACGGATCCGGTTTATGATAAGGAACAATACTATCAGGCATATACCAGGTTCTTACTTTTTGGAGGTGACCGGAACAGCCGGATACCCTCACATATCAGGATATTCAACAAACCGGGATGGGCATACGGATTTCTGACTGATACAGCATATATTGTGGATTTTGCCAACAAAACAGAATTCCTGCTGTCTGCCAGTATTTTTGTAAACACTACTGGTATTTTGGGAGATGATCAGCAGGCTTTTGAAAAAACAGGTAAACCTTTTCTCAAGGCATTAGGTGAAATTATCTACGAATCGGAAGCCATGCGTCATAAGAACATCTTACCGGACCTGTCACGTTTTGAACCAAATGATAAAAAAACAACCGATCAATAACACAATTTAAAAACTGAGAGCAAAATGCTAACCAAGAAAAATCGCGTATGGGCAGTTGTGGCCCTGTTGACAGGAATCATCGGATTTTCTTCCTGCCTGAAGAATGATAACAATTATACGCCACAGAGACCACAGGCGCAGATTGCGATAATAGGCAGTTCTACCAGCATGATCCCGGGTATTTTCTATGATAACGACCAGAAAGTAACCGAAACTGAATTCAATTATAACTTCTATGCCAGGTACGCCGTATACGGAGGCCTGCACAAATTTGACCTGAAGAAAAAAGGAGGCGACAGCTTATTTACTTCCACTACTTACAATTTCGACTCTACCCAGTATTATACTTACCTGATCTGGGATAAAGCTCCTGTAAGATCTGCTATTATCAAAACAGATCAATCCAACTACAGCCGCGATAAAATCGGTATCCGTTTCCTGAACCTGAGCCAGAACGCAGGTCCGGTAGATGTGTATGTTGGTGCAGAAAAAATTGACAGCAACCGTGTTTACTTTAACGGTGATGTAAGCGCTGCCAGTGCATTTAAACTTTACAGCTCTTTCAGCACCGGCTCTTCTATCTCCATTAAGGAAGCCGGTACTAACACTGAAATAGCCAAGGTTAGCGGCAGCGATCTGAAGATCGGTAATTTCAATACCGGTTACTTCTATACCATTTATCTCATGGGTGTTAAAGGAAGCAGCGGTACTGATAAACTGTATACCAACGCTATCTTCAGCCTCTATTAAACAAATAAGCTGCTGTAAAAAGCAACAATATAAAACGCAGAACGGGCCGGTTATCCGGCCCGTTCTGCGTTTGTACAGCAGCTATGAACGATCTTTCCGTGTATTATCTGGTTTTTTTCTGTACGTTTGTTCCGGGCAATTCAATGTAATGATATGAATCAACTAGCAGACAGGCTGTCACGGATTTCCGAGCCGCAAACAATTAAAATGGCTAAACTCAGCCGTGAGTTAAAAGCCCAGGGCATAGATATCGTAGACCTCAGCATCGGAGAACCGGACTTTGATACTCCCGTACATATCCGGGAAGCCGCCAAAAAGGCGATCGATGAAGGATTTACGCACTATACCCCCGTGGCTGGCTACCCGGAAGTAAGAAAGGCAATAGTGCACAAATTAAAAAGGGATAACGGTCTTGACTATACGCCGGAACAGATAGTAGTGTCTACAGGCGCCAAACAATGCCTGGCCAATGCAGTACTGAGCATTGTGAACCCGGGCGATGAAGTGATCATCCCTACCCCTTACTGGGTTACCTATTCAGAACAGGTGAGCCTTTGCCAGGGAGAAGTGGTATTTGTTCCCTGCAGTATCGAAAATAATTATAAGATCACTGCGGAGCAACTGGAAGCAGCCATCACGCCAAAAACAAAGCTGTTCATGTTCTCCTCCCCCTGCAATCCTACCGGCTCCGTATATTCCGGAAAGGAACTGGAAGCACTGGCCGCTGTATTTGCAAAGCACCCGGGGATCTTTATCATTTCTGACGAAATATACGAGTACATCAACTACGAAGGCAAACACGAAAGCATTGCGCAATTCGGTGACCTTATTAACCGTACCATCCTCATTAATGGTTTGAGCAAAGGCTTTGCCATGACCGGCTGGCGCCTCGGTTACCTCGCTGCACCGCTGGATATTGCCAAAGCCTGCGATAAGATACAGAGCCAGTTTACCTCCGCTACCTGCTCTATTACCCAGCGCGCCGCCATCACAGCCCTCACCGGCGAACTGACCACCGCCGTGGAAATGGTAGCCGAATTCAAAAAACGCCGCGCCTTTATTCATGAAGCCCTGAAAGCCATTCCCGGCTTAAAGGTAAATGATCCGGAAGGCGCCTTCTATATGTTTCCTGATATGAGCGCGTTCTTCAATAAATCATTTGAAGACATGCACATCAAAAATGCCGACGATCTTTGCATGTTCCTTCTCCACAAGGCCAACGTATCTACCGTTACAGGCAGCGCTTTCCAGCAGCCCAACTGTATCCGGATATCCTACGCCACCAGTATGGACAAACTGGAGAAAGGGGTGGAAAGAATGAAAACCTGGCTGGGAAAACTTGCTTAACAAACAATTACCTTCGTGATTAATATGATTACCGGCAGATGCTTACCTTTTACATCTCCCGGTAATCGTTTAATTTAAACACTATCATACAATATATAAATATCTTTATATATATTTGTGCGCATAAAGAAATAAGATGGGCAGCCTTGACTTGAATACACTACTATACATAGCGCTTGCAGTAGGTGCAGTTGCTATTGTTTACCCAACCATAAAAGATCTTTTTAAGAAAAATAAAACAACCGGTACAACAGCAGACAATAAGGAACAACCGGTAAATCCGGCCGTACTTCCTTTACAGTTGCAGGCATACGAGAGAATGGCGCTTTATGTAGACCGTATCACGCCGCAAAGCCTGATAGGGCGCATCTATCAGCCGGGGTTAACAGCAGTGGACATGCAGATATCCATGGTACAGCAGATCAAAGCAGAATACGAACATAATGTTACCCAGCAGATCTATGTCTCAGCGATGACATGGGAAGCAGTGAAAACATTGAAAGAACAAACTATTTCCGTGATCAACCAGGTGGCCGTGCAGCTGCCACCGGATGCGCCGGCAATGGAACTGAACAAACAAATACTGGAAGTATTTTTACAGGCGGGCGAATCTCCTGCTGAACTGACTTCCCAGATCATCAACGCGGAAGCAAAACGACTGATGCGTTAATCACTTCGCCTTGATCACTTCATTCAACAAATAACTTTTTCCATTAAACAGGATATACAACGGCTTTCCCTGGTACCAGGGGATGCCGGCCTTCCTGGCATGCACCTGGATATGGAGATGAGGCTCTGAACTGAAACCGGAATTACCTACGCAACCGAGCGGTTCACCCTGTTTTACATACTGTCCCTCACGTACAATCACGCTGCCCATTTTCAGGTGCCCCATAAACACGTAATAGCCGGGCGTTTCCAGCAATACCTGGTTGGTGTTCTTCGGGCCCCGGTCCATTGCAGGCGGTATATTGTCGGGGTTATTGCTGTAAGCCCTCATTACAAGGCCATCACATGGCGCATATACGGTATCCCCAAAGATCACGTAATCCTCCAGCTTCCGGGAAAATATCTTCCCTGCGCGCCCGCCGTAATTATTCAGCTTTACAATATCCATTGCATAAATGGCGCCGCGTAAACTAAAGTGAAAAACATTGGTAGGTAATCCTTTGCCGCCCTGTAACACGAAGTAGTTACCAGGTTTAAAGGGAAATGCCAGCGCCACCCGTTCAGGTTTACCCGTAGTACCGGTAAAGTATAACACAGACATCACCACGAAAACAAAAGCAAGCACGCCATTGCTCCGGCGTTTCCACAAAGGCGTGGGCCGGGCCGCATGATCATGCTTACGCATGGTATAGGCAGCCATATTGAGGATTAGCAGTCCGCCAAAAACATACTTGGCGTAAATAGACAGGTACACCCAGGTACCATATAAATACAGGAACCCGCCCAATGAAAGCCCCAGCAGCAAATAGCTATAAGTAGCGGCCAGCGGGCGGCTTCCCGCTTTCCAGACAAGATATAAACTATACAACGCCAGTGCGATCGTTGCGCCTAATAAACAGTAGATGACCATAGTATCCTGCCAACTTTAACACAAAATATCAATATTTTTCTCAGCGGCGAAGTACCATAATAATTATGTAACATTGCAACGCTAGTTTTAGATACCATGGAAAAAACCATTCAAACCGATTCAGGCATTGTAATAGCACCGGTATATACGCAACCGGTGCAGATGGAAGAACAGCCCGGCGTTTTTCCCTACACCCGTGGCATACACGCTACCATGTACCGCGATAAACTGTGGACCATGCGTCAATACGCGGGATTCAGCACAGCGGAAGAATCGAATAAAAGGTATCATTACCTGCTCAGCCAGGGAGTTATGGGCCTGAGCGTGGCCTTTGACCTCCCTACACAGATCGGCTACGACTCAGATCACCCGATGTCTGAAGGCGAAGTAGGAAAAGTAGGCGTAGCCATAGATTCCCTGGAAGATATGGAAATACTGTTCAAAGATATTTCACTGGAACAGATCTCCACCTCCATGACCATTAATGCCACAGGGTTTATCCTGCTGGCATTTTACATAGCGCTGGCCAAACGGCAGGGCGCCGACCTGAAAAAGATTTCCGGTACCATCCAGAACGATATCCTGAAAGAATATGCCGCCAGGGGCACTTTTATTTATCCGCCAAAACCCTCCATGCGGCTGATCACCGATATTTTTGCATACTGCAGCAAAGAAGTGCCCAAGTGGAACACCATCTCCATTTCCGGTTACCATATCCGCGAAGCGGGCGCCAATGCCGTACAGGAGCTGGCTTTCACGCTGGCTAACGGGAAGGCCTATCTGAAAGCGGCACTGGACACCGGCCTGGATATCAATGTATTTGCCAAGCGCCTGTCGTTCTTTTTCAATGCGCACAACCACCTCTTTGAAGAAGTGGCCAAATTCCGTGCGGCCAGGCGTATGTGGGCCAATATTACCCAATCGCTCGGCGCCACCGATCCCAAAGCGCAGATGCTGCGGTTCCACACACAAACCGGGGGCAGCACCCTTACTGCACAGCAGCCACAGAACAACATTGTGCGCGTAGCCATTCAAACACTGGCCGCTACTATGGGCGGTACCCAATCACTGCATACCAACGGCTATGACGAGGCGTTGTCGCTCCCCACCGAGGAAGCGGCACGCATTGCGCTCCGTACCCAGCAGATCGTGGGTTATGAAAGCGGTGTGGCTGATACTGTAGATCCACTGGCAGGTTCTTTTTATGTGGAAGCGCTTACCAACGAAGTAGAAAATAAAGCCTGGGAGCTGATCCATAAAATTGACGCCATGGGCGGCGCCGTTAGCGCGATAGAACAGGGTTTTATCCAGGATGAAATAGCGAAAAGCGCCTACCGGTACCAGCAGGAAATAGAAAATAATGAGAAAATAATCATTGGTGTCAATAAATTTACATCGGCAGACCAGGCGACTCCGGAAGTATTCCGCATCGACGACAGTATCCGGGCGGTACAGTCCGAACGCCTGAAATCCTTACGGGAACGCCGCGACAACGCCGCTGTACAAAATGCACTGGCGCAGATCCGGCAGGCGGCCGGCACCGATGAAAACCTGATGCCCCTGGTAGTAGCAGCAGTAGAACACTTGTGTACCCTCGGAGAAATTGCAGATGTGCTGAGAGAAGTATGGGGAGAATATAAATAATTGTATAAGCGTATTCAATAATCAAATGAGTTTAATCTATCACAACACCTGTCCGCTTTGTGGATCGTCGCAGATACATGAAGCGATTACTGCCAGGGACTACACCGTATCAAAGGAAACATTCAACATCTTCCATTGCGGGGGCTGTGGCGGCCGCTTTACACAAAATGTGCCCGACAGCGCACATATAGGACGGTATTACCAGTCGCAGGAATATATTTCCCATTCTGAAACAAAGCAGGGACTTATTAACCGCTTATATCATAGTGTCAGGAAAATTACGCTGCGCTCCAAACAAAACTGGGTGCGCAATGCTTCCGGTATTAAAACCGGCGCACTGCTGGATATAGGCAGCGGTACCGGCGCATTTCTCCATTATATGCAAAGCAGTGGCTGGACGGTAACAGGACTGGAGCCCGATGAAAACGCACGTAAAAATGCCAAAGAAATTTACGGCGTGGAAGCGCTGCCTATTGAACAGCTATACGCTTTGGCTCCGCAGCAGTTTGATGCCATCACGATGTGGCATGTGCTGGAACATGTGCACGACCTGCACCGCTACCTGGATCATATCCGCACCCTGCTGAAACCCGGCGGCTCTTTACTTATCGCAGTTCCCAACTACACTTCCTCCGACGCCAATTATTATAAAGAATACTGGGCAGCGTATGATGTGCCCCGGCATCTTTATCACTTCTCTCCCGGCTCCATGGAAAAATTATTATCACAACATGATATCAGGCTCGCCAAAAAACACCCTATGGTGTTCGACGGCTTCTATGTAAGTTTGCTCAGCGAAAAATATAAAACCGGTAAAAGCCGGCTGCTGCAGGGCTTCTTCCACGGCTTCCGCTCCTACCGCAAGGGCCTGAAAACAGTGGACCGCTGTAGCTCTATTGTGTACGAGTGCAAAATATAGTTCGCCTTCGGCG
>NZ_DATCRD010000068.1:0-3342 GCF_036569185.1 Chitinophaga sp. | reverse complement strand
TTTCATGTACTTCCTCTCTTGTGCGGCCTTTTTTCTCCGCCTTCTCAATGTAGTGCGGATAAACACTTGCAAAAGAAGTTTTAAAGATTCTTGTATTATTCATTTTTCAGTTGTTGGTATATGAAAAAATTTACTACCGGTAACGAAATTACTAAAATATGGAGGATGAAGCGCTGCAATGTTTTGCTGCGATCCTTTTAACGCCTGCCATTCAACTAAGAAGGACAGCAGGCCCAGTGACCTGATTGCAGATATTTCATCTGCTGTGGCGGGCCTGGTATGACCGGCCGGCTGATGAAGCCCGGGCGCCCGTAACATCCCGGCCACCACTCAAATGCCATTTCCCAAAGTGGCCGGCGGCATAGCCCGCGTTCCTGGAAAATCTGGCTATTATGGTGGCCGGTGGATGGCGAAAATTGGCCTGTTGTATTACATAAATTTGCCACCGAAACACACCGGATCGCCATAGCCCATATTATCAGTACCGTTGCCGCACTTTTTCCCCAATTGCTCAGTGAACCCCGTCAATGGCTAAATGGTCCTTTTCCCTGTTTCTCCAAAAACAATTCTTTGCAGTAACACATCTTTCAACACTTCAAACCTATAGTCATGAAAACAAAATTGCTATTAACGGCCGGCTTGTTCCTGTTATGCCTTGCCTGTTCAAAAACCGGCCCTGAAGGCCCGCAGGGGGCAACAGGGCCTAAAGGCGACAGGGGAGACACCGGCAAACAGGGCCCTGCCGGTACAGCTAATGTGATCTATTCCACATGGAAATCTGTTACTTCAGGGAGAATGCTGCAATGGCCTATACCTGCTCTTACCAGGGAAATTCTTGATAAAGGGATTATACTGGTATATGCTGATTTCGGTTCCGCGGTACTGCTTATTCCTTATGCCTCCAACAGTGGCGATGTGAAGATGTATCCCCAGTATTACGTAGGCGGTCTTAATATAATCAGTAATATTGATCTGAACCAGTATTTCAGGTTCCGTTATGTCATCATACCCGGTGGTGTTATAGCCAGGAGTGCATCGGGTGTAAACTATAGTGATTACCGCCAGGTATCTGAATATTATAATATTCAGCCCTGAGAGGGCTTTGTTTATTATTCACGGAAGTACTTGGTGATGATCTTACTGATGGTATCCGCTTTATTAAAAACCATAAGATGTCCTCCGCCTTTAATGCGGTAATCAGGATGCACAAGCCGGCTGGTTATGACCCTGTCGGCGGTCCCGTGTATCTGTATAGTTCTTTCCGGTACTTCTTTATTTTTCCAGTAACCAATGCTTTTCAGCGCCCAACGGAAAAAAGCCACATCGGTATCTTTCAATAATTTCCGTAGTGCTTTTTTATCATTCAGGGAATGGGCGCCAAAATAGCTATAGGTGAGAAAGTTGGCGCGGTTTATTAATGCCCGGGGAATGATGCGGTACAACCCTAATTTCATGAAAAAGAACTGCCTCTTATTCAGTTCATCTTTTGTTCTGACCGAAGAGATCAGTACCATTTTTTTTACTTTTACCAGCTTGGATACTTCCACAGCCACTATACCTCCAAAGGAAAGCCCGATTAAATACGGATCTTCCACCGTAATCTGGCTCCTTATCCTTCCGGCATATGCTGTTAATGATTCATCCCGCAGTGCAGGGATCCAGTTGATGTAAACTTTGTGGTAACCCGGCAGTTTCAGGTTCATGAATATAGTTGAATCTGCCCCGATACCACTAAAAAAATAGACAACCTTTTGATCTTTTTTAGCGGTGTCCCGGAGGGGTTGGGCCTTCCCCGGGAAGCTACTGAACATAAATAGAACAAAAAAAATCACTTTCACACCTGGCGACATAAATACCCTTGATTCCTGCCTGAAAAGGCAATATTTAAAATGAAACAAGCTGCGATATTACTAAAAAAAAATTTCAATAGTTAAAATATAGAGGATTAAACCGGTATTGGCAGAGCTTGTATAGATGTGCGAATGTGCATGGTAGGTTGGGGTGAATCTATTGTTTAGCAGGCGCGTGGCTGTATCATCTTTGTATAAATAGTCGTTCCTTAATGAATCAATACTCTTTTGAGCAGGGGTATGAATTGTATCCTGTTGCGCAAAAGAGCTGTGAGGGAAAAAGAATGGAGCAAACATAGGACCGTGATAAAGTAAATACACTATATAGTTTTCAGGTATCAGGGACCAGCGATATCAGGCTTGCATACTGTAAATATATATTTTCCCAGGGGAGAGGTATACCGTGAAAATTCCCGGTAAACGTTTCGAGTGGGTGCGAAGTGAAGTTCTTTAATAACTGCGGATTGGACCGGCAGATTTTAAAGACTACTGGATTATCAGGCATCCAGCTCACATTGCCTTTATCGATTTGCTGACCCTGAAAAGCGGCAACGTTATACAATACAGTTGCCTGGAGGCGTAAGATTATAAGCCCGTTATCCAACGCAGGAGGTACGACAATAGCTTGGGAAATGAGTGGTTAGCATACCGGGATGCTTTTTGAAATTGGGCTATAACATTTCCGTTGCTTAGGCTTATACCGATTTATCCCCCATTTCCTGAATTTTGAAGAAGGCCGTTGTCTGGGCTACCGGGATCATCATTCTTACTTTTGCAGCAACTGCTGAAAGCTATTGCATAAATGATACACAGAAAGGTAAGTAGTCTACTTTTCATTTTGGGAAATTGTATTAGGTTCGGAAATTTCAGCGAAGAAAGGATATAAGGGCACGCAGGAAGATTGGAGAAACCTTTGGTTTTTTGTCAGGGAAAACCCTAAGAAACAGGCGAGGACCCAGGGAGCAGCCTCGGGGTCAGTGAGAGATACTGAACATTTCATTAAGACAAGTATAGTGGATAGGTTATTTACGGCTACCCGGGGAAAACAGGTACTGTCCTGCAACGGCGATACGATTACAACAATAAATTTTTTGCAGGAAAATTTGCAGAAAACAAAAAGATTTATAATTTAGCCGCTCCAACGGGATGTAGCGCAGCCCGGTAGCGCGCTTCGTTCGGGACGAAGAGGCCGCTGGTTCGAATCCAGTCATCCCGACTAATGGCATTTCAAAGCATGTAATTTCATATGAAACTACATGCTTTTTATTTTTATTGAATTTAAAAGATACACCTATAGAAAAAGCTATTGCGTAATTCTTCGCACCTTTTATCAAATTTTCAATTGGCCCCTCATTTTCACTTGCCCACATACCATCTGGATCTATAAACCTAACTGGTTTATTAAAGGCATAAACATAGGGACTCCATCGACGCCCCTTTTCACTTAATGGATCTATTACCCACCAGCGCCCTATTTGAGGGTCCTGCATTC
>NZ_DATCRD010000067.1:0-13755 GCF_036569185.1 Chitinophaga sp. | reverse complement strand
AAAAATGCAAAAATAACAATGATCTCTGATATTAGCGTTATCGCATTCGATGCAGATGACACCCTTTGGGTAAACGAACCTTACTTCCAGGAAACAGAAACGCTATTTTGTAGCCTGCTGGAAGATTACCTGCCGCATCATACTGTGTCGCAGGAGCTGTTTAAAACAGAAATGGCCAACCTGGAGCTGTATGGCTACGGTATAAAATCCTTTATGCTTTGCATGATAGAAACAGTGCTGCGCGTAACTGAAAATACCGCCAGCCCTGAAATTCTGCATAAGGTGATCCGGTACGGCCAGGAAATGCTGAATAAGCCCATTGTGCTGCTGGATGGGGTAGAAGAAGTGCTGCAGGCGCTTTCAGGGAAATACCGGCTGGTAGTGGCTACCAAAGGCGATTTGCTGGACCAGGAACGCAAATTGAGGAAGTCGGGCCTGGAGCACTATTTCCATCATATTGAAATTATGAGCGATAAAAAGGAGAGCGATTATCGTAAATTAATTAAGCACCTCGACTGCCGCCCTGAGGAATTCCTGATGATGGGCAACTCCCTGAAATCAGACGTTTTGCCGGTGCTGGCACTGGGAGGGCATGCCATCCATATTCCTTATCATACCACCTGGCAGCACGAGCGTATAGAGCATACGATTGAAGATCCCCGTTTTTACGAGTTTAACACAATGGCAGATATCCTGCCGCATCTGATATCATGAAACAATTATTAAACCTGGATACATGGGCAAGAAAGGAACATTTTAATTTCTTCCGCCAGTTTGAAGAACCATTTTTTGGTGTTACCGCTGAAATAGACTGCACCATTGACTTTAACCGGGTAAAAGCAAACGGTGGTTCTTTCTTTTTGAGCTACCTGCATAAATCACTTGCCGCTGCCAACGAAGTAACGCCTTTCCGCTATCGTATTAATGATAGCGAAGTTTGGGTATACGACCAGGTAAATGCATCGCCTACCATTAACCGGCCTGATGGTACTTTTGGTTTTGCCTATATGGATTTTTATGAAGATGCAGCTACCTTCGAAGCCAACAGCAAAGCGGAAATCGAAAGAGTGCGGCAAAGTACAGGGTTGGTGCCTGCCGTATCAGGGGAGAATGTGATCCACTATTCCTCGCTGCCCTGGATCAACTTTACGGCAATATCGCATGCACGGAGCTTCTCGTTTAAAGACAGCTGCCCCAAGATCAGCTTCGGAAAAGTGCGGGAAGCCGGCGACCGGATATTGATGCCCGTATCAGTACATGTTCACCATGCCCTGATGGATGGGTTTCATGTAGGACAGTTCCTGGAAGGGTTCCAGCGTAGAATGAATGCAGCGGATGTTGTCTGACTCAGGATTAAACTGATTATGCTGATTGCACTGATTAGATTTTGTGGAGATTTAAAAAGGATTCGGGGAGATATAAGCGGATTTTGCTTATATCTCCCCGAATCCTTTTTAAATCAGTTATAAAATCCCGGAAAAACAAGATCAGCGTAATCAGCATAATCAGTTTAATCCTGAGTCAGACAACATCCGCGTTCCGCTATTTGTAGCAATTCCGCAACATTCCCCTTCGCGTAGCCCCTTGCTGGCAGGCACTTCCGGTCCGGCAACCTTTTTGTGGTATCCCCGGCTGATTGAGAAACCTTTTAATCATGCTTTATGAATAAAAAACTGTTGGTCCTGGGGGCGGCTGCATCTGCCGCCGCCGCTTATCTGTTATATAACAATACCAAAGTGTCTATTCCCAAAGGGGCTAAAGCTATTTCCCCCTTTGATGTACAAAAGTTTATGGGAACCTGGTACGAGATTGCGCGCCTCGATTACCGGTTTGAGCATTATCTCAGTAATGTGTCGGCTACCTATTCCTTAGATGAAGATGGAAAAATAAAGGTGGATAATAAAGGATACGATACCAGGAAATACCGGTGGAAAGAGAGCGTGGGCAAAGCGGCACTGGTAAACGGCGGGGATGATGGCCGTTTAAAAGTGTCTTTTGCAGGACCGTTTTACTCAGGCTACAACGTAATTGATATCGACGAAAAATACCAATACGCATTGGTGGCCGGTAATAATCTTAACTATATCTGGATACTGTCGCGCACCCGCACGATTCCTGAAGATATTAAAAACCGATTCCTGGCGCTGGCTGCAGGGTTGGGCTATGATACCGGCGCCCTTATCTGGACCAGGCACGATAGCTATATTGCCTGATCCGAAAAATAAATTAGGATTTACTAAAAATATTAGTATTTTTGTTTCAGAAAGCAACATGAATAATGTAAAAAAGCCTTGAGAACCATGCTGTAGTGGCCATCAGGGCTTTTTTATTTTTATATGTGCTAATAATGTTAGTATCTTCAGGCCGTATAAATAAAGTCCATGCACAATCCACTGGCGCTTTTATCTGTTGAGCTGATCATGTCGTTACAGCAACATCATTTTGTTGCTTTCGTCAGGCAGAGCTATCCGCGCGGGAAGGATCATTTCGATAGGGAAACCATTGAAACTTTTTTGATTACGCCTTATAAAGACCTGGCGCTGGCGAACGACCACATGCAACATATAGCTGCAGATCACAGGAAGTGTTTGTATTATACCGGGATTCCTGAAGAAATGGAGAAGTTGCTGATCGCCGCTTCACAACCCAAAGGATACAAGGTGTATGTGGCCCTGCTGAAAGACAGGAAATGGAAAGGCGGCGCACAGCTGGAACCGAAGCTCAAACGTTACCTGCAGGCCAATACCAGGATGAGAGGAAAGGATGGGGAAATAGTGGCCGATCTTTATTTACATTACGGAGAACTGATGTTGAAAGTGGTAAACCCTTTCGGGGAAATCAGGGTACCGCTTAGCGAAATAGAAAAGATCTGATCCCGGAAAAGGCCAGGTTTATTTACCGGTCGCCGGGCAGTTTCACATAAAAGTGAAACAACCCGGCAGCGCGGTTGAAACAGTTAGCAGTCAAAAGTCCGGATTACCGTAGTGGTGGGATGAGTGATCTTTTTCTGCTGTTGATCCGTTTGTGAGTTGGCGGCATTTAACCTGGCCACTTTAATAGCGCCCAGCTTCATTTTTTGCGCATTCTTCTTTTTCATACGAATATGTATTTAGTGAACAATTGAATTGATTTGCTTTTTAGAGATGGCCAGCATGGATTCATAATACCTGCTGAGAAAATGATAGATCACCAGCTCATGTTTACGCTGGTTGGATAAAAGGATCCTGTTAAGAAACATATGGATGTAGCTGCAAAGCAGGTCGTCGGGGAGGGGAAGATGAACGTCTTTGAGTTGCTCCCTTATGCCGGCCGAGCGGGTCTGAAAACACGCCACAGCGGCTTCAATGCCCTGATCGCCATCCTGTGCGGGATCAAGGATACCGCTTACTTTCCGCATTTCTTCCCGGTATTTGTCGTTCAGCTGAACAAGCAGGGATTTTTCTCCTCCAAATTCCTCAAAAAAACTTTTCTGCAGCATTTTCAGCAAGGCCGATTTTGCCTGCAGGCTATACCCAAAATCATCCAGCAACATGTCTATGCCCCTTAACGCCAGCATCCATCGGTAGTTTTCTCCTTCTTCTTCTTCCAGCAGATCCAGGATGCTCACCACACATTCACTGTCGTAATGAAATATGGCTTCGCTAAGCAACATGGTATCTGCGCCATAGCGCTCTATTTCCCTTTCGTAAGTATCTGTTTGTACCCGGTATACCTGCTCCTGGCTGTTGTTTTCGGCCAATGCGGTATGCAGCCGTTCCAGCACTGTGCTCCAGAAATGCCTGTTTTCAGAATGATGGAACCGGATCCGCAGGTGATGGTCGGGATCTGTATAACGGATAAAGAACCATTGATCGATGATACCTTCCTGCATCAGTTCCTGCGTCAATGGCAATATCTTTTCTTTGAGGATGGTTTCTGCGCTGCGTGTGCCGGCGTACAATTTTACATACAGCCATTCGCTGCCGGTAATAAATTTTCGTGTGGGCGTATCCGTAAGTGATGCAACAGTGGCTGTTGTCTGTTTTTTTTCTTTTGCGGAAGATATATTCCTGAGCGGAATAATAAACTCATTGGTATGAGGGCCATCAGGCCCGTTTATCCAGCAATTGCCGGGTGTATGGAGGAATTCCTGCAAAGTGACCTGTTCTTTTTTTATCAGGGTGGTTACCAGCAGGTGCACAGCTACTTCGTTGTCAAGATCGGCCGGCAGTTCATTGTCGCCTTCCTTTACCACTACGTAGCGGGGGAGCTTAAGCCGGGTTCTCATCTCCCCGAAAATTTCCATATAGCTATCCGGCGATGCTTTGGCCAATGCAGGGTATGCCTTTTTGTGGAGCATCCAGGTGCTTTTGCTGAGGATGATATTTCCATACTGTACCCGTGGGTAAAAAGTGATATCGCCGGGTATTTGCCAGTGCCAGCCAATGCCGGTATGATAGTCCTGGAACTGGAGGTCGCAGAGGAATTTATATACCGGTAAGCCCTGCCGGTAGTTGTGGGCGGTACTGAGCCGGGGCACAACGATCTTATTCAGCCGCCGGGAGCGCAGCACTACTTTATTACGCTGCACACTTACCATAAGGTCGGAGAGGTGCAGCTGGTATTCCTTGGGTGCAAGACTATTAGCCAGGTACACAATTTCGTACTCCCGTAACCGTGGCCGCATCAGGATATTGCCGGTCCGGGATTCCGGCAGGTGAATCACCTCTGCATAGATCTTCCCCGGATCACTGGCTTCTTCAGCCTGTAAGCAGGCTTTTACGTGTGAGGACAGCGCTTCGTCGCCATGACAGAACCTTCCCAGCAAATTGGCCGCCGACGGGCCGCTGCAGCCATTCATATCAAAGAGGTAGTCGCCGTTATCGATAGCGGCGGCGCTGCTGCTTAAAATACTTCCCATCAGGTACATACTTTGAGGGAGTGCCGGTGTCTCCTTTTCCCGCAGGCTGTCCAGCTGTTCCCGGGTAAGTGTGATCACCGTCCTGTTCTCCTGCAGGCATTGCTGTAACTGCTGCAGCTGGAAGTCCTGCATTTTGCTGCGGGCGCCGTTAGCTGCAGTGTTATTGGGAGGAATATGAATATTATCTACCAGCGGCGTATGGTCGGTATTACGCTGGCTGTGCGCCCCATAGCCGATACCGGCTTCGGTATCCAATGCCAGGCTGAGAGGGATCTCCTGTTCTTCATAGCGTTGGCGGAAGGCCTCGCAAAACTGCCGCAGATCGTTGTTGTTATCATTGCCGGCCAGTTTCCACAATTGCGCTACCTGTGCGGAAAGCTCATTGATAACAGTATGGCTCAGGGTATTTTCCGGGGCGGACAGGAACAGGTCTGTTTGTACCAGGTCTTTATTACTGGTGTCTGTTAACAGTGATTGTACCAGTTCGTGGGTGGCCGTGTACTTATGAACGCCTGTTTGCTGCAGCTGCAGCAAATTTTGAATAGCTTCCAGTGTGGCTACTGTTTCTGCTGTATGTTGTAATTTCTTTAACCTGTTTACCAGGTGCACAAAAAATTCTTCCCCCGTAACAGTTGGTTCCAGTTCGCTCACCAGCAGCTGGTGCTGTAACAGTTCTTCTGTAAACGCATCCGCTTCTTCAAAAGAGATATCATCTGCCTCACTTACAATGCTGTTGCGTATATCCGTTAGCGTGGCACCCCTGGCGGCCGTTGCCAGCATTTTCTCCAGGTAGCTGCTGTAATTTACGGCAGTGAGGTAATAGTTGCGGATCTTATTTTTAACGCTGTAGGCGGCATAACGGTATTGGGCGCCGGCAGCGTATAAAGAGTTGTTGGGATAATACAGTAGTTGCTCTCTGATAGCAGGTATAGCTGTAATAGCGGCGGTAAGCTCTGCCACATAGTTCATATCCAGGCGGCAATGTTTTTTATGCAGCTGTTTATCATGCAGCCGGATGCCGGTATGATCGGATAAACTACCGGTGGCGCAGCCTGCAAAAAGACCATAGGGCGTGCACCGGCTGCTCATCCTCAGCAGGTAACGGTACAGCGCCGCCGCCAGTTTGGGATTCTCATTCCCGGTGGCCAGCCATTTCTGCAGCTCCTGGTACAATTCGGGAGAAGCAATATAAATGGCTTCCTGCAGGAATTCGTCCCGGAAAATAGCTTTGATTACTGGTGCAAGGGAGGCGTTGGTGATATGGTGTAACTGAGTGACGATATTCACTGATAGCAGCGGCGTTCTTACAACATAGAAGTTTTCAGCTCTGATCATGGCGCTAGGTCAACGTTAAAAACTGAAGGTAATTTTTTCTCCCATAACAGGGTATCACGTAAAACCGGTAAAAAACATGTTTAAACATCGTTACCTGAAAAATCACGTTTTTCCGTGATCTCCGTTTTCTTACTTTCTCCCTACATTTATCATCCTGTAATCTTATAAAACCTGTATTTCAAATGGCCCTATTATACTGAACCTGCCAATTCTTATGTCTATTATTTTTCAACCATAAACATTTGCGAAATGAGAAAAACACCTGTAAAAAAGCTGGCCCTGGGTAAATTAAAAGTGGCTAAACTCAGCATCAGCCAGGAACAAGCCGATGCCAAAGCGCCTACATACACCGGCTGCAGCCTGATGGCGAAATGTACACCTCCGATTTCCAAAGATCCTTGCTTTTAATTTAAATTGAAAAACCATGAAAAAAACCGGTAAGAAACTGAGCCTCGGTAAGATCAAAGTAGCCGATCTCAGCAAAGTAAACAATGAGAACAGGGAAGCGGCCCAGTTGATCCAGTCGCTGGCCTGCGTGCCCAGCATTAAGATCACCTGCCTAAGCCAGGGTGCGCCTGTATGCAGCGAGGATTCCTGTATATTTTAATTTCATCACTTTACTGCTAAAAATCCTGTGTCATGAAAAAATCAACAGGCAAAAAACTCAGTCTGGGTAAAATAAAAGTAGCCAGTCTTTCCAACACAGCAGGAACACAGCAGATGGCCGCCACCGTAGGCACCTGTTCTGTTCTTTGCTCTCTCCGGATCTGTACAGACAATATCAGCCAGGGCGCACCTATCTGCAGCCTCGACTCCTGTCGCTACTGATCCGTCAATATTCACAGCAATCTGACTGTATGGCAAAACACGTATGGCATTATGCCTGCGTGTTTTGCCATTATATATTTTATCACGGAATTTAACGTATGGATCAACAGCAAGAAGCTACCGCAGTATTGCAAAGGATTTGCGCTGCACTGGACTCATTTATCCTGGAAGATACCAACACCGGCCTGCTGGGAGGATATACCGGCGTAGCTTTGTTTTATGCCTATTATTATCAGCTTACAGGTAAGGAAGAGCACCTGGACAATGTTCATTACATCATTGAAAAATGCCTGCAGGCATTATCTGAAGAGCCTATGAACGGATCGCATTGCAGCGGTATTGCCGGTGTGGCATGGTGCATCCGGCACCTGGCTGCAATGGGCTTTATTGAAGCAGATGATACGGAAGATATATTTTCAGATATTGATCCGCTGGTAGCGGATTTCATGACATCAGAACTGGCGGAGGAGCGGAACGATTTCCTGCATCATGGCCTGGGCACGGCCCTTTACTTTTTGGAGCGTTTGCCCGCGCCTATAGCAGTTGCACAGCTGGAAAACCTGGTGACCCGCCTCGAAGTAAGCGCCATCACTGTACCTGGTGGTATTGCCTGGAAAGATCATTTCTCCAGTAAAAGCCAGCAATACCCGGATGAAAACCTGTTTAATCTTGGCCTTGCACATGGAGTGCCCGCTATTATTGCGGTGCTGGCGCGCTGCTATGAGAAGGGTATCGCAAAAGAACGTACCCGCGTGCTTATCGACAACAGCATTCAATGGTTGCTGCGCACCAGGAACACTACCGCCGCAGATACGCATTCACGTTTTCCTACCATTGTAAATGCCTCCAATGAGGCGATGGGCGATGCGCACAGCAGGCTGGGATGGTGTTATGGCGATCTTGGTATTGCCGCCATGCTGCACGGCGCCGGGAGGCGACTGGGTAATAGCAGATACCAGGAAGAAGCCCTGCAACTGTTTAAACATATTGTTAGTCACAGGAACCTGAAAAATGGTGCAGTGCACGATGGTTGCCTGTGCCATGGCAGCGCAGGTATTGCCCATATCCTTCAGCAGGCCGGGCTGGCCACCGCAGATCCTGCATTATTAAATGCTTCCGGCTACTGGTGGCAGCATACCCTGCAAATGAATACCTGGGACGATGGCCCCGCAGGATACAAGTTTTATCATCACCCGGAGTATATCAGCAGTTACAATGTGCTGGAAGGAATTGCCGGTATCGGGCTATCGTTGATCAGCTTCGTGGATAACAGTATCAAACCCGCATGGGGGGAATGTATGCTGATAGATTAAACTTGTCTTGATTTTTTTACTATATTACATGCATAGTAAATGAGTATTTCAGTTGTTCGCCCGATTTTATTTTATGCCATCGCATACATGTTACAGCAAACAGAAAAACCATGATCCGTTTATATTTTGTTGATGATCATCCATTGATACTTGAAGGATTGCGATCTTTACTAAGAATGGAAGAAGATATCCAGTTGGCAGGTGCAACCAGGAATGGTGTTTCCTGTCTTCATTTTTTAGACCAGCACACGGCTGATGTTGTTTTACTGGATACCCTGCTACCTGATATCAGTGGCGCAGAACTTTGTGCCTGCATTAAGAAACGCTACCCCGGTATTGCCGTACTGGGATTAAGTTATCATAAAAACGACAGCGGTATTGCCGGTATGCTCGATAGCGGCGCCAGCGGCTGCCTGATGAAAAATGCTGATAAGGAAGAGCTGCTGCGGGCTATACATGATGTATATTCCGGGCGTACCTATCTCTCGGCAGAATTAAAACAGGCGCTTAGCAAAGACCTCCTGCCGCTGCATATTACCAAAAGAGAAAAGGAGGTGTTGTGGCTCATCGCTAACGGGCACACCAATCATGAAATTGCAGAGAAACTATTTATCAGTTCAGATACGGTAGATAGCCACCGCCGGAACCTGCTTGGCAAATTCAATGCACGGAACACAGCCATGCTTATAAAGTGCGCAGTGGATAATAAAGTGCTGATTTAGCCAGGCTCGTGCATGTAAACAGGGATTTTTTTCACAGCAGTGAAGATGATTTTTTACATCCTGTAGAGATTTTTGCCTGGAGAATACAGGAAAACCGGCCTTTTTCGCTGGCACGATTTTTCGATAGTTATTATCAGATGTTTCAGAATGGGGTGGTCTGGTAAAACAGATCTGAGATCATACCCAAGCACCTGATCTGGGTAATGCCAGCGTAGGAAAACAGAAACAACTAACAGCTCCGGTCACAACCGGAGCTTTTTTTATGCCTTTACTGCGGGCAGCGACAACAACGGGATATTGGAATCGTAGGCCAGTTTTTTTGAAATGCTGTTATGGAAGAAGGAAGCCAGGAAGCCCAGCTTTTTGGGAACCACAATGATGATGGATGCATGGTGATGATTGGCGTAGGAAAGAATGCCTTCTACCGTATTATCTTCATTGATATAATCAAAAGCAGCATTATACTGATCAAAAATTTTATGGAGACTGGCAATTGATTCCCTGGTTTCCATGGCATAGCTTTCACCGGAGGTTTTATCAACATTCACCACCTGCACTTTTGCATCCGGAAAAGCATCCAGGAATTCATACAGCTGATGGGCCGGTATGGAAGCATGATCTTTCAGGTCTGTAGTAAAAACCATGGAGTTGATGGGTTTGCCGATCACTGTGCTGTTGGGTACAATGAGCACCGGCACGGTACTCTCCTGGATCATCATGGAAGTAGTGCTGCCAAGTAATAGTTTTTCCAGACCGGAGCGCCCCGAAACGCCCATTACTACTATATCTATCTCTTCACTTTTACACAGGCTTGTGATATGTGTGGGAAGGGAAACATCTTCTGCCATCAGGTCTATCCTTACATGTTTTGCGAGCGCCGACAGCCGGTCCTGCTGCAGGCCCAGGCTTTCCATACTTTCCAGGTATACCTGCTGGTCGTTCGCCGTATTCGCTACGGGTAAATCAGTGCCTATAACAGCGCTTTGGTAAGCATGATACAATACGATCCGGCTGATTTGCAGGGGATTCACCAGTTGGGCGGCATATTCTGTTGCCCGGAAGGCATTTTCTGAAAAATCCGTCAGGATGAGCATCGTTTTCATATGCGTGAATTTTGGTGCAAACAAGTTAATACGAAATTACTGCCAATAACTGAATGAACAACTTAAATGACCTTCTGTCCCGGGAAAATTAACACGCAGGAATGTTCATTTTTGTACAGAAAAGTGTTCATATTTGAACAGAAAGGACCAGTTCCTTCAAACGGAATCCGCCATGGTATTGCCCTGTTTATATGGCACTGGTTTTGGCCGGCCGGGTATGTATATTTAATGATATATCGTCGTAATTAAATCAAACTATGATCAGCAACTATTTTAAAATTGCCTGGCGGAGCCTTTCAAGAAGCAAAATGTATTCCCTGATCAATATTGTAGGCTTAACCGTTGGCATTGCCTGTTGTATCCTGATTGTGCTGTATGTAAAAGATGAATTGTCGTACGACAAATACCATAAAAACTATCACGAAATTTACCGGGTATTACATGCTTATCGTGAGAAATCCGACCATCCGTTGCCCGCTCCGGCTCCCGGGGAATACCAGGTATGGGGAAATGCACCTGTAGCGCCGGCATTGCAGGCTGATTTCCCGGAGATAAGGGAAACCACCCGGTTTACCAGTCCTGTTACCCTGTTGTTGCAGTATAAGGAGAAACGTTTCCAGGAAAACAACCTCGTTTTTGCCGACTCCACCATGTTTGACCTGTTCAGCTGGAAGATGCGCTACGGCAATCCTCAAACCGCGTTGACAGCGCCCTTCAGCATTGTGCTTACGGAAAGCATGGCCAGGAAATATTTTGGAAACAGCAACCCGGTAGGGCAGGTGTTTAAAGTCGATGATAATAATACGCTTACCGTTACCGGTGTAATGGAAGATGTGCCATCCAACTCACATTTTACCTTTACCGGATTATTATCGATGAGTACTTTTTACCGCACCCGGCCGGAGATTTTCAATGAATGGGGGTATGTTGACTTCTATACCTATTTCCTGTTAAATAAAAATGCCGATATCAATGCATTGCTGGCAAGGGTGCCTGCATTTGTAAAAAGGCATAGCCCCGAATTTAACTATGCTCTTACATTTGAACCGCTGAAAGATGCCTACCTTCATTCGGTAGCTATGCGACAGCCCGGCGCTACCGGCAGCCTGTCGAATGTGTATATTTTTTCGTTGGTAGCTGCTTTTATCCTGTTCATTGCAGGTATCAACTTTATAAATCTTACTACTGCCCGTTCCATGGAAAGGGCCAGGGAGATAGGGGTGCGTAAGGTAGTGGGGGCTCAGCAACGAAGCCTGATATTACAGTACCTGGTGGAAGCGGTGCTTATTTCGATGCTGGCTACTGTATTGGCATTTGCCCTGGCGTTTATTTTATTGCCGATGGTACGTAATATGTCAGGGAAACCATTGCCGTATGTGGATCTGTTTTCGTGGAAGATGATGATGGTGTTGATACTTACCCCGTTTTTAGTAGGCATTCCTGCAGGTATTTACCCTGCGCTGGTATTGTCGCGCTTCAAACCTGCACTGGTGTTGAAAGGCAAATTTCATTCATCGGATAAAGGCATCCAGCTAAGGAAAGGGCTGGTGGTATTCCAGTTTAGTTTGTCCATTGCGCTGATTGCCTGTACCGCTATTGTGTTCTCCCAGCTGGATCACCTGCGTACCCGCGATCTTGGCTTCCGCCAGGACCAGATGCTGGTAATTGATTATGGTGGCGACGCGGTAGTGAATAAAAATATAGAGGCGGTAAAAGCCACATTAGCCAGCAATCCGGCTGTATTAGCAATAACCGCTTCCCGGGCAGTGCCCGGGGAATTTTTTCCGAATGCGCATACTGTAATTGCTTCGCGCAGCGGGGAAATGGTGGCTTTTGGCCCGGGGTTGTATGAAATAGATGTTGACTTTTTACCGGCATATGAAATGAAGATGGCAGCCGGCAGGGCATACTCCCGCGATTTCCCGGCCGACCTGGAGCAGTCGATGGTGATCAACGAAGCAGCCGCAAAACAATGGGGCTATGCCGATCCGAAGGAGATCATCGGGAAAAATTTTGAGCAATGGGGGCGCAAAGGCACTGTGATTGGTGTAGTAAAAGATTTTAATTACCAGTCGCTCCATAAAAAAGTAGAGCCGCTGGCGCTACGGATGGCGCCATCCGAAATGTTGAGCAGACTATCTGTGCGGATCAAAACAGCGCAGCTCCGCAAAACGATTTCGGAGCTGGAGCGTACCTGGAATGCCTTAGAGCCGCAACGGCCGTTTAAATATAGCTTCCTTGACCAGGCGTTTAACGAACAATACCAGAAAGATGTACGCTTCGGAGAAATTTTTGCCGCATTCGGTGCACTCACGATATTTATTGCCTGTCTTGGCTTATTCGGACTGGCTACTTTCTCCACAGAAAAACGTTTAAAAGAGATCGGTATCCGCAAAGTGCTTGGCGCCTCTATTACCAGCATTGTTGGCTTATTATCCGGCGACTTCATCAGGCTGGTGTTGATAGCCATCCTGATAGCCACGCCACTTGGCTGGTGGAGCATGCATCGCTGGTTGAACGGCTTTGCTTACCGGGTGGATATACACTGGTGGACTTTTGGTATGGCTGGTTTGGCTGCAGTGCTGATTGCACTGCTTACAGTGGGTTTCCTGGCGTTGAGGGCTGCGAGGATGAACCCGGTGACATCACTAAAGGCAGAATAAACTTGTTGATTGATTAGTTAGTTAGAAGCGGTGGAGGTAACTCCGCCGCTTTTAGGAATTGAAGGAGGGTGATTCGTTGTTTACATTTTTAATTACATTTTGATAATGATGAGATCGCAGGCTGTTGAGGCAGCGCTGACGGGTTCTGTGAAGAGTTTGAAGGTGGAGTGAATTTAATTTTGGTTGTTTTGGGTTCTTATGGTTTGGATGATAGACTGCCATTCAGTTTTATCTTTTTCCTGAACAAAATAGAATTTTCGCCCTGGTTCATATAAGAAACCTCCATAACCACTAACCTTGAATTTTCTTCTTTTTTTGTTGTTGAATTCAACAACTAACAGATATTCATCTTTCCAGATGGTGGCCCTTTGTCCTTTACACTCTGAATGGCTCAGAATCTGAATAGCGCTATTAATTTTAATAGGCTTTAATTTCTCAATATCCTCCCACTTAATTCTTTCTGTAGTGACGTTCCTTGGAAGATTGTAAAAGCTAAGGTTATGGACATCATTCCAGTTAACGCATTGATCTTCATTTTTAGTAACATAAAATGAAAATAGAAGAAGAAAGATGATATTGTTCATGGCAATAATTATTTACATTGATTAGTATTAGAAGGAGACGTCCCGCCAGTAAGATTCTTTTGTCTGATAGAAGGGGAATTGAAAAGTCTTAGGTCTTCTCCCAAATCAGCCGGATTAGCTCCTTGTCCTAATGGCCATGTCCCAATTGTCTTGGGGACATTTAATCCGATAATGTTCAGAGCAGAGATACAAATGTCTGTACAATTGTTCCAATTCAGATTATAATTACCTTTTGTTGCTGCGGCAAATTGTTCCATTGCAGTTTTAAATTGTGCTCCAGACACACTAAAAGTAACAGAAACATCAT
>NZ_DATCRD010000066.1:0-3055 GCF_036569185.1 Chitinophaga sp. | reverse complement strand
CCATATTCCCCGGGATATTAACGCCTGATTCGCTGCTGATAAAAATAACCCGGCCCCAGTTCTTCTCCAGCATCCCGGGAAGCAGGCGCCTCGACAACCGGATGCCGCTCATTACATTCACTTCAAATATTTTCTGCCAGTCTTCATCTTCAATATCTGTAAATGCTTTCAGTTCAAATATTCCGACGTTGTTTACCAGGATATCAATATACGGCAATGAATCCAGTAAGCTGTTCACTTCCGTTACTTTGGTAAAGTCGGCCGCAATGCCCGATACTTCGGCGCCCGGTATTTCATCCTTCAGCCGCTGTACTGCCATAGCGGTTCTTTCCGGTGTTCTACCGTTGATGATCACCGTGGCTCTTTCCTGCAATAATGCTTTGGCAATGGCATAACCTATACCTTGTGTTGATCCGCTGACAAAGGCTGTTTTGGATGTCAGTTGTAAATCCATGTACGTTTTTTTTATTTTATGAAGATGAAAATATTATTTTGTATTGATCATTACAAAAATATCTAAAAAAAATCAGCGTAGTATTTCCAGCTGCATATCAATCTGTTTAAGCAGTATTTTATTATCAGGATACATCCGCCTGGTAACGTTTATACCATTCCACAGGGTGATCAGGTAGCGGCCCAGTATCACCGGGTCGGTTTGATTTTTCATGGTTCCTTCCCTCTGTGCCCTGCGGATGGCTTTAGTATAAAGATGTTCTGTCTCCTTCAGGATGGCCACGGCTTCCTCTTCCAGGTCTTTATCAAGAGCGGCCATTTCCACCACTGTGTTCACCACCAAACATCCCTGCAGGTGCGTATCATGATCGGCCCGGGCTATGCTGCGGAAAAAGTCCCTGATCAGTTCCATGGGGGCATCGCTTTGATTAAGCGCGGTTTCAAACGCCCTGAATGCTTCCCTGCGCTGGTTAAGCGCCTTGCGGAACAGTTCCTTCTTCCCTCCTTTGAACGTGTTATAAAAACTGCCACTGCCCATTCCTGTTGCCGTTAGCACGTCTTCCAGGGAAGTAGCGGTAAATCCTTTTGTCCAGAAAACCTTCTGGGCTTTTTCTATCACTTCTTTATTATCAAATATGGCGGGTCTTCCTCTCATACATCTATATTTTGTGTTAATCAATACAAAAATAGGTATTTCTATAAAACAAATGCACTTTGATGTTTAATATTAATGTTTGAAGTAGTTCCACAGGTAAGCGGAAATGTTCCTGATGAGGGTTTGGGCTTCGTTATCGTCTGTCCACCGCTGGTCCTTATTATTTTTGGTGCCTACATAAAATACGTACTCACCGCGTGGTTCGTTCACCAGTATTACTTCCGACCTGGAAGCATCCAGGGAGCCGGTCTTATGCGCGGCCTGTACATAGGGAGGAATACGCGACAGCCCTGTTTCGTCATAATAGCCATGTGTCATGAGCCGGTACATCCGTTCTGAAGCGGCTTTACTGATCACCTCTCCCCGGCGGATCTTCACCAGCAACGTGGCCATTTCCCGGGGGGTAGTCATGCCCCAGCCATATACTTTCCAGATCGCCTCACGACCTGGAGTACGGGAATTAACGCGGGTAACGGCCAGCCCGTACTGTTCCATTAACTCATTGATACGCTGCCCGCCTCCGGCCAGTGCCTGGTTCCAGATAGACGCGGTGTTATCGCTGTAAGACATCATCAGCGCCAGCAACACGCTGAGCTCTGTAGCGGTGCTGTCCCTGAAAAACTGCATCAGGCCTGATCCGCCGTATTTGATGGAATCCCGGTATATCAAAGGCTGATGATATTTCAGTTCCCCTTTTTCAATTTTATCGAAGACGCCCACCAGGATAGGGATTTTAACGATGCTGGCAGTGGGAAAAATGGTATCGGCATTAATGCCGGCATAACGCCCGGTTCTAAGATTCTTCACATAAATTCCTACGTCCCCGTTAAACCCGGCTACAATATTTCTTAACCCCTTTTCAAGTTTCCGGTCTTCCTGCGAAAAGGCCAATACAGGCACAAACAATAGTAACAGCAACAATCGGCGCATATGTATGATATGTTTGCTTTAAGTTATAAAACAACAGGCAATTTTTCATAAGGGATTTTGCCCGGGTGTACCAACCAATTTTTGATAATAGTTGTTATCTGGTTAAACGATAATATTTCACAAAAATGAGAAAGATTATTTTAAACCTTGCCATTACACTGGATGGTTTTATTGAAGGGCCCAATGGTGAGCTCGACTGGCTGGTGAGAGATGAAGGAACAGATTTCGGCGATATTCTTAACGATATCCTGGCCGACAAAGACATTATATTCTATGGAAGAGTAAGCTATGAAAAATGGGGCAATACCAAGCCGGATGAGCATGCAAGCCCAAAGCTGAAGCAAGCGTATGATTTACTTCATAGCAAGACGAAATATGTTTTTTCAAAAACCCGGACAGGCGATGGTACGGATGCTGTTTTCATTAATAACAACATCCCGGAAAAGGTGGCTGAAATTGTGCGGCAACCGGGGAAAAACATCTGGCTTTATGGAGGGGGCAAACTGGTTACCACTTTCCTGAATGCAGGCCTGGTAGACGTTTTTAAACTGGCGGTGCACCCGGTGATACTGGGCCGGGGTAAACCACTGTTTGAAAATATCCGGGAAAAACACCGGCTCAAATTACTGGATGCAAAAGGTTTTGCGTCAGGCGTTACCTTGCTGACCTATGAAAGGGCTCGCTGATACGATATCGTGAACCATACATTCACCTTGTCCGGTTATCCATATACTGATGATGGCAGGATAATAATGGATGGAGGCAGTTCCACCTACACCCGCATCAAAAATTAACCCTTGTACTCCCGGATTTAATCACCACATTTGTAACAGGGATCAAACAACTTACCATGAAGCCTGTTCAATCACCGGCGAAGCATCCGGCCGTGGAAAAAATCCTTCACAGTTACGATGAAACCACGTCTGCGCTTGCCTCTCAGCTCCGGGACTTTCTGTTTCAACATCTTGAAAACATTTCCGAACTGCCGGACAACACGGCAAATATCATAGGCTACGG
>NZ_DATCRD010000065.1:0-9463 GCF_036569185.1 Chitinophaga sp. | reverse complement strand
TCTTAATTGCGCCCTGGATTCTTCATCAAAGAAATTCTTATCCCTATACGCATTGCTTGAATATGTTTGCTTTTCATATGGTGCTTTCAGGATACCTATCTCTCCTTCAACTATATCCGGAATAATCCCTTCCAAACCTGATGGATCAAAGTCAAGCACATGCCTTAAAAAAAATTCAACCTGTTTTTCGTCTATTAGAATTCTTGAATATCTCTGACTCATTAACTATTATTCAATTTTCCCGATGCATTGTAACTTTCAATCTTTATACTTTATTGAAATAAGGCTGTTACAGGTAACAAAGGTATTTCACCATTGCCCTACATCTGCGAACAAAGGGTTAACAGAAAATGATTAACAAAAAAAGTGAAATGACAGGAGTAACCCACTGCCCAGGATTTCTTCCTGATAAAGTTTCACTATGCTTGCGCTATCATTTCAGGATGAGATTATTATCAGGTAGCGGTTCATTCTGTGGCGTAATAGCATCAATGGCAACACCGGCGACTTTCGGGAATAATTGCTGCCGACCTAATCTTCCGGGAAAAATAAGCACTTTCATCCCGGCCGCCCCGAATACCCTTCCGTTTATCAGCGCTTTCCCACCACTGCGCGATATCTACGTAATCCTGAATTTACGCACTTCTCCGCTTGATAACGAATGAATTTAGGTGGAGCTTTGCTAAGCAGCAGGCGGCATTATATCAACCCCAAAAAATTCCGATGATAAACACCTCAAAACGTACCTGCTTCTTTTTTCTGATAACCCCAAAATAAAATGTCATGAGCTACCAGTTCAAAGGCAATTTAAAAGGACTTCTGTGCGATAAATTCTGCATAGAAGCCATTGCCAACGTTAAGATCAGGCTTTACCGGGCTGCGGTTTCACGGGAAGTGATCCTGCAGGCCACCGCTGCGGAGAAGGAAACCTTCCATGAAGTATCCGCGGAAGAAGCCAAAAAGAAAGCCGGCAACCTGCTGGCGGAAACCCTCACCGATGCAGAAGGCAACTTCACCTTTACACTGGGACGGGAAAGCAAATATGAAGGAGAAGCATTCGACATCGACTTCGAATGCGGCAATGTGCCACGACCCAAACCCTATCCCGGCCCACTGCCCACGCTACAGTTTCACATCACCACGCTGCAGCCCCGGTGGCGCGCGCAGGAAAATGATTTCCTCGCCTCCTGGGAATATGTAATCCCCAACCGGTGGTGGTGCCTCATCAGGGCTAAATATGACGCATGGGTCATTTGCGGCCGCGTAATTAACTGTAAAACCCAGAAGCCCTTACAGGGTTTGCGGGTAGCCGCGTTTGATGTAGACTGGCTCCAGGACGATCCCCTGGGCAGCCAGCTCACCGATGCCAGCGGCCATTTCCGGATCGATTATACCATGGCCGATTTCAGCCAGACGCTGCTTTCGCCGTGGCTGAATGTAGAATGGCCCGCCGGCCCGGATCTTTACTTCAGTATCACAGAACCGGTGTCTGGCGCCGTGTTGCTGAAGGAAGACCGTAGTACCGGTCACCGTGCAGACCGTACCAACCGTGGCCCCTGTTTCTGTATTGAGCTGTGCATACCAGATGATATCACGCCCAACAATGAAGTGCCCGCCCTCTTTGAAAGAGTAGGCGCCTACGACATAGGCCCCACCGGCGCCCAGTTCGATGCGCAGGGTTATACTACCGATATGCCACGCCTGTCTTTCTACGGCGCACTGGATCTTAACGGCACGCTGCCCAGCGGCACCAACTCCAATGAAATGGAATACCGCTTCCGTATCATCAATGCCGATACCAGCTATGAGCTCAGCTCCGCACAGGTGCTCAGCGCACTGCTGCCTTTCAAGATCGGCGAACTGCTGAAACAAACCGGTCCCACTACCTGGACGCACGAATCCGTAATTGTTACCCCGGCACTCAACAGCGCCGGCGAAGTATGGATCCCGGTGCCCCGTGGCAACAACCTGACCACCGGTATCTTTACACCTACCAACGGTGTACTGGCTATCCTCAATACTTCACAGCTGGCGCTTGATGCCACCGGCACCGCCTTTGCAAGGGATCATTTTGATCTTACCGCTCCTTCTGTGCTCATTGCCGGCAACGCGGTGCCTCCTGCGCAAAGAGCCAATGTCCATACTTTCAGGATTATTTTCGAAGCAAGAAAAGTAGGCACCACTACGCTCACCGCCATCAATACACTGGATAAAATAGTAGTATCCAATGTAAACTACAAACAAAGAAGGCATCCGGGCTGGGGCTATACCGGCGACGAAAATATTGTGGCGGCGGCAATGCTCGAAATCGGCGAAACTACCGGCAGTGGCCACGGCTGCGGCGGTATTACCACCGCTGTTACCGCACAATACACCATTGCACATCCGCATATCGAAGCATTTACTATCCGTTTTGAAGGAAACCCGGTGCTACCGGCATCTTTCAACGGAGGCCCCCCGCCGGCTGCGGCAGAATACCACAACAACAGCCTGGTGTTTTCCACCACCGGCATGGAACCATGTGCGTATATCCTCTGGCTGGACCTGCAACTGGGACTTACCAACGGCTACCAGAAAATACCACTGATACATGATCACATTGCTTTCTGTAAAACAGCATAGCATAAAAAAAGCAGCGGAGCATCTCTTCGCTGCTTTTATCTTTTTAAATTATTTTCAGGAAATCTTTTCAGGACTGCTTCAAAAGATACAGGAGCTGCAGCAGGGTAAAATCGCGGAACTGTTCACGCAAACGTTCGTGTGCCCGGTAGATCAATATGTTGGCAGCGCCTGTGTTCATGTGCATGATCTCCGCAATCTCCTCATAGGAAAGCTCCTCATAATACTTCAGAAATACTGCTTCCCGTTGCCGGTTGGTTAAAGTGCTGTGCAAGGTATTGGCTTTGATGATAAGTGCCGCCATACGTTCTTTCTTTACCACCGGGTGCTCAGGGATAAGATCGAACTGGAAAGGAATATGTTCCCCGCTCAGTTCCTCCTCATGCCGCGATGGATTATACTCCAGTTTGCGGAGCAGGATCCGCCGGAAAGAAAGATACAGGTATTGCTTTACCACCGCCGGTTGTGCAATACGCTCCCTGTTTTGCCATAGCTTCAGGAAAAGATCCTGCATACTTTCTTCTATGCATGCATGATCAGACGTAAACTTAAATCCATAATTCGTGAGCGGGGAGTAATACTTTTCATATAATCCTTCCAGGGCTTTTACATCTCCTTCCTTATAGGAGTACCATAATTCATTATCATGCATGATGTGGGAATGATGGGATTAGTTCCATAGAAAGAAAGCAAAATACAGCAAAAAACGTTTACGGCAAAATGAATAACCGCTGCCATAACGAAATTGACCGTTCCTGTTTTTTGCGCATATGGTATTATAATTTTAGTTAAATTAGCTTCATACACTATGATAATTGTACTGATGTAGATAAGATCCCCGGTAAGTTTTTGCTTTTTTTTCAAGATCGGAGCCATTATAATACTGCCGGGAAGCGATAGTGATATCAACCAGAATTAAGTTTAAACCCTTATTGCCTCTTTATGTATTCAACCAAAAGATGTAGAAAGCTGGGTGCTTTTCCCTACTCCCCTACATTGCCCGGATTATATTCAAATAAATCGCTGTTAACTATGAAGCTACTGTCCCTTTTTTTGCTCGCACTTTCATTGCAGGCAAGCGCCAGGGATTCCCTGGAAAAACTCCCGCCTGATGCATTGCGGCAAACCTCAAAACCGGCGGGCCCTATACATGGCATTGTGCGTAATGCCAAAGGCGAGCCCCTGCCCGGCGCCTCGGTAAAAATAAAAGGCTCCGTCAGGGGCGCCATCACCAATGCGGCAGGTGCATTTGACCTAGATGTACCGGACGGCGCCACACTGGTAATATCTGCCGTAGGCTATAAATCCAGGGAAGTAAGAGCCACCAACAACCTGGTAATTGCCCTTGAAGAAGATGTAACAGAACTGGGAAGCGTAGTAGTAACAGGTTTCCAGAACATTGACCGTAAAAAGTTTGCCGGCGCTGCTGTTACCCTTAAAGCAGATAATGTGAAAATAGACGGTCTGCAGGATGTAAGCCGTATGCTCGAAGGCCGCGCTGCCGGCGTAAGCGTACAAAACGTTTCCGGTACATTCGGCTCCGCGCCCAAAGTGCGTATCCGCGGCGCTACCTCTATCTCCGGTGAAAACAAACCGTTATGGGTGGTAGACGGTGTGGTGCTGGAAGATATCGTGAATGTATCCAACGAACAACTTTCCAGTGGTAACATCAATACCCTGCTGGGCTCTGCGGTAGCCGGGCTGAACTCCAATGATATTGAAACCTTCGACATCCTGAAAGACGCCGCCGCTACCGCTCTCTATGGCGCCCGCGCCATGAACGGTGTGATTGTGATCACTACCAAAAAAGGTAAAGCAGGCAAGGCAGCCATTTCTTATACCGGCAACTTCGGCGTACAACTGAAACCCTCCTACGAAAATTACGATATCATGAACTCGGCCGACCAGATGTCGGTATACGCGGAACTGGAACGTAAAACACTGCTGGAATATGCAGAACAGATCAATGAGCCTACTTCGGGTATCTACGGTAAACTGGGCCGCCTCCTCCAGTATCCCGACGGCAGCGATAAGTTTGCAGTGCTCAATACCCCCGAAGGCCGGCAAAAATGGCTGATGCAATACGCCAACGCCAACACCGACTGGTTCGATATCCTGTTCCGTAATTCCCTTCAGCAGGAACATTCCCTCAGCCTGTCTACCGGTACGGATAAATCACAGCTCTATCTCTCCACCAGCTTCTTTAACGACGCAGGATGGACCATTGCAGATAATGTGAAACGGTATACCGTAAATATGCGGGCCAACTATACCCCCAACAATAAACTGAGCTACGGATTGCAGATCAATGGTAACGTACGGCAGCAACGCGCACCGGGCACGGAAGACCGCGTATCAGATGTAGTACAGGGTACTTACACCAGGGACTTCGATATCAATCCCTTCTCCTATGCGCTCAGCACCAGCAGGGCATTAAGGGCCTATGATGAAAATGGGCAGCTCGAATACTTTACACGGAATTTCGCACCGTTTAATATCATCGATGAAACCAGGAATAACTTCACGGATCTCAACGTGATCGATTTCAGGTTACAGGGCAACCTGAACTATAAATTCAATAACCACTTCAGTTACGATTTCACCGGCGCTATCCGCTATGCCAGGACCAGCGCGGAACATAAGTCAAATGAAAATTCCAATGAAGCCAATGCCTACCGCGCCAACGGCAACAGCATTATTAACGACCGGAATAAGTTTCTCTACAAAAATCCCGATTTCCCCAACGACCCGGCAGTAGTAGTACTGCCCTACGGCGGGTTTTACCGGAGAAATGATGTGGAACTGAAAAACTATACCTTCCGTAACCAGTTTACGTATAACCAGTCGTTCAACGATGATATGCACCAGCTGAACATACTGGCAGGGCAGGAAGTAAAATATGCCGACCGGCAAACTTCCAACAACGTGGGCGTAGGTTACCAGTACAACAGCGGCGGAACGCCTTTCGTGGATTATCTCTTCATCAAAAAAATGACAGAGAATAATAAAACCTATTATGGTGTAAGCAACGAATACGACCGCTTCATCGCATTTTATGCCAATGCCGCTTATACGTACAAAAGTAAATATACGCTGCAGGCCACTGTACGCGAAGATGGCTCCAACAGGTTGGGCAATTCTCCCAACGCCCGCTGGCTGCCTACATGGACCGTGGCAGGTAACTGGAACGTGGACCAGGAAGAGTTCCTGAAAAATTCACGCGCTATCAGCCACCTGATGCTGAAAGCCAGTTACGGGCTGAATGCCAGCACCGGCGCCGCTACCAACACCACCGCCATCCTCCGGTCGTTCGTAACCGCCAGGCCCTATCTCTACGATCAGCAAACAGCCATCCTGATACAGGCACTGGAAAACTCCGATCTTACCTGGGAGAAAAAATATGAACTGGATCTTGGTGCAGATGTCGGGTTCCTGGATGAAAGACTCGGGCTTACCTTCGATTACTACCGCAGGAAAAGCTTTGACCTCATTGGTCTCATCAAAACTTCCGGCGTAGGCGGACAGGTAAACCAGTTTGCCAACTACGCCGATATGAAATCGCATGGTGTTGATGTGGCGCTTACCGGCAAAATCATCGCGCAAAAGAATGTGGGCCTTACCAGTACCTTTATCTTCAGTTATAACAATACCCTGATCACCAATGCCAAAAACAACCCGGTAATATTTGACCTAGTAGGTGAAGGCGGCGGTGCGCTGGAAGGCTATCCCGTACGCGGGTTGTTCTCCCTGCAGAACGCAGGGCTGGACCCCAATACCGGTGTAGCGCGGTTTATTAACGACACCGGCACCGTATCGCCCGGCGTATACCTGCAAAGCCATAATGTAAAATACCTGAAGTATGAAGGCCCTGCAGATCCTACCATCACCGGCGGATGGAGCAATACTTTCCGTTACAAGGATTTCTCCCTCAGCGCGCTCATTACATACCAGGCGGGAAATAAGATCAGGCTTACACCGGTATATACCACCAATTATACCGATTTCAATTCCCTGCCAAATGAGTTTAAAGGAAGATGGAGTTTACCGGGAGATGATAAGAAAACAAATATTCCTTCTGTGGCCGACATCTACACGCAAACGGACCTGCTGTCGAAGACCTCGTATCCTTACAACAACTATAATTTTTCCAGCGACCGCGTAGCGGATGGAGGATTTGTAAGATTGAAATCAGTGACCCTCAGTTACCAGATCCCCGCGTCATTGCTGGGACGTATCGGGTTAAAAAGCGGATCGCTCACGGCTACGGGAAATAACCTATGGCTTATTTATGCAGACGAGCGCCTGCACGGACAGGATCCGGAATTTTATAACACCGGCGGGGTAGCCTTACCTGTTAACAAACAGATAACCGTTTCCCTGAAAGTAAGCCTTTAATCCAAAAAGTACTGATCATGAAAAAACTACTCACTTATATAGGCTTGTTTACCGCCATCGTGGCGGCGCCGGGCTGTAAGAAATACCTGGAAACACTGCCGGACAACAGGACGGTGATCACCACGCCCGCACAGGTAACCCAGCTGCTTACTACGGCGTACCCGCATGCCAGTTATATGCTGTTTTGTGAAGCGATGAGCGACAACGTGGAAGACAAAGGCAACACCGGCGTAGGTATTGATCCGCAAACATTCCTGATCAACACCCAGACTTTCAAGTACCAGGATGCGGATGATATTTCCGCCGACGGTCCTATTGCTTACTGGGATTCCTGCTACGCCGCCATTGCGGTGGCCAACCAGGCATTGTCTTATTGCAATGGCCCCGATTCCGCCAATTATGCCGCGCAAAAAGGCGAAGCCCTGGTGTGCAGGGCATATGCCCACTTTATGCTGGTTACGCTGTTTGCAAAGGCGTATAACCCTACCACCGCTGCAAGCGATCCGGGCGTACCTTACATGACCACTGTGAGCACCTCTGTATTTAATAAATACGACCGGGGAACTGTAGCTGCCGTGTACCAGAAAATTGAAAATGACCTTACTACCGGCTTGCCCCTGCTGAAAGACGAACTGTATGCCAGCGCACCTAAATACCATTTCACCCGCCAGGCCGCACATGCTTTTGCTGCAAGGTTCTATTTATTCAAACGGGATTATGCAAAAGTGGTGGAACATAGCACCGCTGTTTTCGGCAGCGCCAGCCCCGCTAACCTGATCCGCAACCAGGTTACGTTCTATGGCATGTCGTACAACGATATGGTGATATTCTATAACCAGTCTTCCAACCCTGCCAATATTTTATTGCAGGAAGCACCGGGCACCAAATACCCGGGCAACTATTACAGCTACCGTTATGGTATAGGCACACAGATCAACCAGGAATACTTCCTGTCGAACAACGTGACCGGCGGTAACCTGGCCATGTCTATTTACGGCTCCGGGCCACAGTATTTCAATTTCCCTAAATTCAAAAGCGATGTTACCGTAATGTCGCTCCTTAGTATGGATGAAGTGCTGCTGAACAGGGTAGAAGCCAATATCCGCTTAAAGAATTACAATGCGGCTATTACCGACATGAATACCTGGGTAAGTAAAAACGTTTCCAATTACAACCCTTCCAGGCACAATGTTACTGTTGCAAAAATGATGAGCTTCTACGGCCTGCCGCAGGACCCGGCCATGATTGAAACGGCGCTTTATATGAAAAGGGTTACTTACATGCAGGAAGGTCTCCGCTGGTTCGATATTCTCCGTTTGGATATCCCGGTAGTGCACACAGGATCTCCCGGTTTCAGTACTACCCTGGCCCCCGGCGATAAAAGAAGACTGCTGCAGTTACCGGCAGAAGCAGTCAACGATGGAATGGCACTGAACCCAAGATAACCCTTTAAAAATGACATCAATGAAACTACATATCATCTCCGGCATCTTCCTGTTACTGTTAATGGGAAGCGCCTGTAAAAAAGAAAAGGTAAATCTTACCACGCCACCGGTTGGCCTGGGCGGCGATTCCACCGCCACCACACCGGAAGATATTTTTATACATGATAGTCTTACGGTGCCTTACAACATTGCTGTATACTACAAATGGCTGCCCGGGCAACTGGATTTTCCCTATGAAATTGTTCCGCCCAAGGCAGAGAAAATCATCCCGGCGCTGAAAGCATTGCTGGCCGTTACCTTCCGGCCTTATAATGAACAAACCGGCAGCACTGTTTTTTTAAGGAGATACCTGCCAAAAACTTTTAAAGTAGCAGGGTCCGCACAATTTGAAAGTAACGGCACTATTATCCTCGGGCAGGCAGAAGGCGGCACCTCCATGGTGCTCTTTGAACTGAATAATTTTACCGCGCAGGCAAAAGATTCCAATATCCTGAAACGGATGGGACATACCATGCACCATGAGTTTGGCCACATCCTGAACCAGAATATCCTGGTGCCTCCTTCGTTTAAACAGATCACGCCAAAGTATACAGGTAACTGGTACAATATCTCCGACCAGCAAGCACGCATGGATGGATTTATTACTGCTTATGCGGAATCGGATCCGAATGAAGACTTCGTGGAAATGGTGGCCTCCCTGCTGATAGGAGCAGACAATGGTAACGATGGATACGACGATTACGAAAAGATCCTGGCCGACCAGACCGATGGACCGGGAACCCCGGGATATGATGCTATTAAAGCTAAAGAGGCAGCGGTAGTGGATTATTTTGCAAGGTCGTGGTCCATCGATTTTTATGCCCTGCAACGTAAATGCCGCAGAGCGCTGGCCGGCTATTATCAATAATTGTTGATCACCCTGAATTATTATTTATGAAAAAGATATGGATATATTATCTCCTCGGTATTGCAGTGATGCTCTCTGCATGCGACAGGAAATCAGA
>NZ_DATCRD010000064.1:0-10626 GCF_036569185.1 Chitinophaga sp. | reverse complement strand
CTGTTCCAGTTTAAACCGAAATTATCTGACTATGGATTCTTTACCGGCGTGCTAAAAACATTGCAGCCGCGTAAAGGGGTGATGAACTATGAGCTGGTAACGCCATTGTTCACCGACTACGCGGTAAAAGACCGCTTTATTGCTTTACCCGAAGGGAAAACGGTGAGCTATACAGATCATGGCCCGCTCGATTTCCCGGATTCCACTTTCATCATTAAGAACTTTGCCTACACTAACCCGGCACATGAAAAGATCATGATAGAAACCCGGTTGCTGTTCAAAGACCCGGCAGACCACCAGTGGAAAGTGATGAACTACCTGTGGAACAGGGATCAGCAGGATGCAGAGAAATGGATCCTGGGAAAAAAGATCCCTATCACTTTCCTGGACGATAATGGGCATGAGCACTCCACCATGTACCAGGTGCCCAATACGAATGATTGTAAACGCTGTCATATAAATAACAGTGTGCTTACGCCTATTGGGCCTAAAGCGCGTAATCTTCATTTTGTGCGGCAGGGGCAAACCCAGGACCAGCTGCAGCAATGGGCAGCCAACGGGTTACTGGCCGGAATGCCTTCACCGGATAAGGTACCGCGCCTGCCGGACTGGAAAGACAGCGCCCATTACACCGTGAATGAACGCGCCCGCGCTTACCTGGATGTAAACTGTGCACATTGCCACACCAAAGGGGGCGATGCATTCAACACCGGTTTATTCCTGGAATATGAACAAACTGCCCCGGATCACCTGGGCATCATGAAATCGCCGGTATCTGCAGGCGGCGGCGCCGGCGGACTGGATTACGATGTTATTCCCGGCGACCCGCAGCACTCCATCCTTGCCTACCGGATGAACAGCGTGGAGCCGGGCACTGCGATGCCCGAGCTGGCGCGTACAGTGGTGCATGCAGAAGGAGTGGAGCTGATAAGGCAGTGGATCCGCGAAATGAAATAACGCGGATTTTGTCTGACTCAGGATTAAACTGATTATACTGATTACCAGGATTGAATTTTTCAGGATTTTATAAATGATTTTTAAAGGATTGGGGGAGATAGAAGCGGATACTCGCTTTTATCTCCCCCAATCCTTTAAAAATCAAAAATAATCTAATCCTGATAATCAGTATAATCAGTTTAATCCTGAGTCAGACAACATCCGCGTAGGGCCGAAGGCCCTACTTACAGGCGCCTTCCACCAGTGGAATATTATCGAATTTCAGCGCTGCGTTATCGCTGTTGAATATGGGGGTGCCCTGGTGGTCTACGCTGTCGGCCAGCGCTTCGTAGGCTTCGTGGTCGGATATTTTGAAGATGACCGGGCGGGAACTTTCAACGCCTTCACTATAGAAAACGTATTTGCCGCGGATAATGCCGTTGCTGATAATCCCGTTGAACTGGCCGGTGTTTTTATCTTTCTCAAAAAAATTATACACGAGGGTGCCTGTAGCTACACTGTCGTGCATAGTGATCCTGAGCTGGATGGTATCCCTGCCCAGTACTTTCTCGAAACAGTGATTGGATTTTTCTTTTTCCACCACCGGTGGCAGGGAATCTTGTACAGTATTGGTTTGCTGCTGTCCGCCCTGCTGGTTGCAGGATGCAAAGAGGCCTGCGCCGAGCGCCAGTAAAATGTAAGGTGTTTTCATATACTGAAAATAAGAAAAATGGTGCAATTAGCCGGGTACGTACTTTTTATTTCCCCGGAAAAAATTGTAATTATGTGCCGCCACCGCCAGGCGTGGTGATATATCTTACAAACAATGAAAAAAAGAAAGTCCTTACTGGCCGCAGTGTTTTGCCTGCTGGCCATTGGCGCTACCGCGCAGCAGAAAGGGAATAACCAGGATGCCCGCGCAGTAGCGGCATGTAAAAAGTGTTTGGTAATAGCGGAACAATCACAGCACCGGATCCTGATAGCAGAAGTGCCTTCCGGCAAGGTGATATGGGAATGGAAACCGGAGAACTCCAATGTGCAGCCGGCGCATGTAAAATGGTTCAGCAATCCCAGCGAGGCCAAAATGGTGTACAATAATGAGTATGTGTTAATGAATGCCTCCGGCGGCGGTGTAGCGCTGATCAGGGTGGCAGATAAAAAAGCTGTGTTCTATGCCTACGCAGGCGGTAACACCCATTCCGCCGAACTATTGCCGGATGGCAATATTGTAAGCGCTTCCAGCACCGGCAATTACCTGATGATATTTAAAACGGATACCCTGCACTATCCCGGTGATGTATATACGAAAAAGATCCCCATTGATTTCGGGCATAATGTAGTTTGGGATGCAAAGCAGCAGCGGCTGTGGTCTGCCGCCAGGGAGCATATGCATTCTTTCCGGTACAACTTTAACTGTAATGCGCCAGACCTGGTACAGGATACGGTTTTTTCCCTTCCCGGCACAGAAGCGCATGACCTGTTTCCCGTATATGGTGAAAATAGTTTATGGCTCACCAACACCACCAATGTATACAAATTTGATCCTGTTACACAAAAGCTGGCGCAGGCGGATGTGGTGCAGGAGAATATCAAAAGCGTTTCCTCCGCAGGGGATGGGCTTTCTACCATTGTAGCCCGGCCAAAAGTATCCTGGTGGACAGACGAGGTGATAGACGCCAAAGGCAGGCGCCTGTTCATACATAAAGGCTGGAAGATCTACAAGGCAAGATGGGTAGTGCCCAATACATTCAGTTACCCGGCGGGCGATCAGATGCATTTGTGCAGGTAAAACCCTTTAATCTTCGTACTTTTGCGGCAAATGCAAAAAGAAAAGTACGCAATAGGTAATATCCTTACCAATCTCAAGATCGATTCACTCAATGAAATGCAGCAGGCATCAGTGAACGCGAACAAGCATCACAATGATGTAATCCTGTTGTCCGCTACCGGCTCCGGTAAAACGCTGGCCTTCCTGCTGCCCATCCTGGAGCGGCTCGATCCTGCCAATAAAAATACCCAGGCCCTGGTAGTGGTGCCTTCCCGTGAACTGGCCTTACAGATAGAGAAAGTGTTCAAACAAATGGGCACCGGCTATAAGATCACCGCCTGCTATGGCGGGCATCTGCGGGAAACAGAGGAAAACAACCTGATACAGCCTCCTGCGGTGATCGTGGGTACGCCAGGCCGGCTGGGAGACCACATCCGCAGGGAAAATATTACTACTGCAGCCATTGAAACCCTGGTGCTGGACGAATTTGATAAAACCCTGGAACTGGGTTTTCAGGAGGAAGTGTCTTTCATTGTTGAATCGCTGCCCAATATCAAAAAGCGTGTGCTTACGTCTGCTACAGAATCAGTGGAGATACCGGATTTCCTGGCGCTGAATAATCCTGAGAAGCTGGACTTCCTGCCGGAAGAAGGCACGCCTGCTGCCCGCTTAACGATTAAGGAAGTATTATCGCCCGAAAACGATAAGGTAGATACCCTGTTCCGCCTGATCTGTTACCTGGGCAACCGCTCCACCATTGTGTTCTGTAACCATCGTGAAGCAGTGGAGCGCACCAGCAGAATGCTGTCTGAAAAAAGCATTATCAATACCTTCTATCATGGCGCTATGGAGCAGCGGGAGCGGGATGCCGCCCTTTGCAAGTTCCGCAACGGCTCTGTAAATGTATTGGTTACAACAGACCTGGCCGCCCGTGGACTGGATATCCCCAATATCCGTTATATCATCCATTTCCATTTGCCGCATACGGAAGACAGCTGGACCCACCGCAACGGCCGTACCGCCAGGATGGAAGCCAGTGGAACCGCTATCCTCATACTGGCGCCCGACGAAAAACGGATGCCTTACCTGGCAGAGGAAGTGATAGAAAATATTGAACTGCCTGCAACTGCCACATTACCGGAGAAACCGAAATGGACCACCATTTTTATTGGCGCCGGTAAAAAAGATAAAGTGAATAAAGTAGATATTGTTGGGTTCCTGTCGAAACAGGCGCATCTAAAAAAAGATGATATCGGCTTAATTGAAGTGAAGGATTTCTTTTCTTTTGTTGCCGTGGTGAAATCGAAAGTGCAGCATGCATTGGAAGCGGTGAAGAATGAGAAGATCAAGAATAAGAAAGTGAAGATTGATATAGCGAAGTAGGAGATTTGTAAGATGATTTAAAAAGGCGTCTCAATGTGTGTTGAGGCGCCTTTTTCACGCTAACTCATTTGCTTTAAAAAGCTTAATATAGTAGCCGTAACTGCCTCCGGCGCATCTTCCTGTACCAGGTGCCTCGTTTCCGGTACCACTTTGAAAGAAGCCCGGGGAATACGCTTCGACAACTCCCTGCCGCGCTCGAGGGGTATCCATTCATCACATTCTCCCCAGAGTATGGTAACCGGGCAACGGATTTCTTCATACCTGTTTTCAATCTCATCTGTATAACGGTCGCTCATTTGCGCAATTTGCCGGTAAAAGGCAGCCTGTCCCTCTTTCCCGATCCAGGGTTTCAGGTAGTACTGCATCTCTTTTTCCGGAAGCGGATGAAATACCGCGCCCCCGATGTATGCACGGAGTATTGCTTCATGAATATAGGCGGGCAACCCGGTGAAAACTTCCGGGTGATCCTTTGCAGCCTGAACAAATGGTGAGCCGGAAGGGCCTATGGCAACAGGATCTATCAGTGTTAAGGAATGATAGTCGCGCTTGTTTAATATATGTGTGCGCAAAGCGGTGGTTCCACCAAAGTCATGCGCTACAATATCTGGTTGCTCCAAACCCCAATGGTCGAGCAGCGCAGCGAAAACCTCGTTTTGTATGCCTAACGACACATCCTGCCCTTCCTGTTTTTCCGAGCAACCATATCCCAGGAGATCAAAATAAAACACACGGTAATGTTCAGCCAGCCAGGGCGCAATCCGTCGCCATACAACAGATGAAAACGGGGTGCCGTGAAGAAGCACCAGTGGGCTGCCTTTCCCGGTAACGCCAAAACGAACTTGCTGGTTACGAAAATTAAAAACATCCGGTGGTTCAGGCAGGTAAGATATGGTGGGCATACAATGGTTTTTTGGGTGATGCAATACAGGTATTTATCTGTTTGCAATGGCAGCTCAATTCCCGTACCAAGGCCTCATTTCTCTTCCTTAAAATACTGCTGCGTTACCTCGATCATTCCCACAATATTATCATTAAACGCATCCAGCTCTTCCGCCGGTACCCATAATTCATTGTGAATTTCACCGCCTACATTTTCAACGTTATATCTTTTCAGGAAATCACTGTTCACTGAAAATTTAGTAACAAAGCCTGATCCATATGCAGGAACATTCCATTCCACGGATATCTGGATGGCATACGCCTCATTCATTACGGGGTAAAAAATGGGTTGGTCCGGCCGCCTGGGCGGAAATCTTTTCCAGCCGGATTGTTCAATCAACACCAGTTCATCTGGTCCTACGGGGCGATACAAGGTGGTTAACTCCATTGGTAATATTTACTATTTTTAGAGAACGAATATAGGCAAATGGCAACGAAAACCAAGCTCAGCAAACCAGGGATACCACAATACGTATTAAATGATTTCCGTCATCTGCACCGCGAAGAGGGCGATACTTCCAGCTTTGGTTACAATAACCTGGACCCGGCAAAAAAGATTGCCGGTATGGAAATATATTCCAGCGAAGGATTACGGCCTGCGGTAGGGCCTTTGAAATCTGATTTCTACCGGATCAGTATTACGCTGCGGGGAAGCGTGGATGTACAACTGGGACTGGAACAGTTTAAGCACCGGCCTGGTACATTGAGCTTTACTTTTCCGGGGCAGGTGTTCAGCAAAAGTAATATCAGCGCGGATACTTTCGGGTATTATATTTTGTTTAATACAGATTTTCTGCAGGAAATTATCCCGGGAGATGAGGTGCAGACAGTGTTTCCTTTTTTCGCTTATACAGGCGTGCCCTTTATACAGTTAACGGAGGCAGAAATAACAGCGGTGGCTGATTTCTGCGGGAAGATCAACGAAGAGCTACAGCAGCACCGGCCGGGATGTGAAAAAGCAGTGAAGATGTATCTTTATTTACTGCTGCTGGAAGTAAAAAGAAGCTATCTGGCGCAACAGCTTCATTTAACGGCTACGGATACACGCAACACTTACCTGGTGCCCCGGTTTAAAAAGCTGGTGAGCCAGCATTTTCTCTCTAAAAAAAGAGTATCAGATTATGCCGCTATGCTGGGCGTAACGCCTAATCACCTTAACCGCACGGTGAAAGAAGCGACTGGTCGCACTGCTTCAGACGCTATTGCAGAAATGCTGGTACAGGAAGCCAAAGCAGTGCTGCGGTACACGGATACTTCTGTGGCGGAAATCTCTTACCGGCTTAACTTCAGCGATCCTGCAGGATTTAACCGCTTCTTCCGTGAACAAACCGGGCAAACACCACTGGCGTTCCGCAAAAATGCATGATCGGGTTAATACGATGCATAATCTCGGTAACAACCTGCATAATTTTCTGCTGCAACTTTGCAGGTATAAATAACAACAATATGTCAGACTCATTTGAAAGTAAGAAAGTAATTATTGCCGGCGGCTCTTCCGGAATAGGACTGGCCACCGCCGCCAAACTGGCCGGGGAAAAAGCCCAGGTAACAGTTACCGGCCGTTCGGCAGCGCGACTGGCAGATGCAGCGAAATACACGCCTGGTATTCAAACCACTGTGGTGGACAGCTGCAACCGGAAAGACCTGAATGCCTTCTTTGATGCCCAGGGAAATTTTGACCACCTGGTGATTGCCGTAAGCGGATCCCTGGGGGCGGGTAAATTTGCCGATCTTTCGTTAAAAGAACTGAGGGAGGGTTTTGAAAGTAAGTTCTGGGCCCAGCTGAATACCCTCCAGGCGGCATTGCCTTACGTGAACAAGGGAGGCAGCATTACCCTCATTACCGCTATTTCCGCTATCAGCCGGGCGCCCGGCGTATCAGGGCTGGCAGCCATTAACGGTGCGCTGGAGCTGATGATCCCTTCCCTTGCAAAGGAAATACAACCCTTACGCATCAACGCTGTTTCTCCCGGCGTGGTAGATACCCCCTGGTGGGACTTCCTCCCCGTCAACGCCAAAGACGATACATTCGGGCAATACGCAGCGCAACTACCGGTAGGCAGGGTAGGAGAGCCGGATGATATAGCAGATGCCATCCTTTTCCTGATGCGTAATGGCTATACAACGGGAACGGTACTACGCTGCGACGGCGGCTTGAGTTTATAAGGTTCTTACACCCGCAATGCCTTCATGGTGCGCTGAAAGGCCAGCTGCAGCAGTTCATCGCTCAGCGTAAAAGGAATACCGGCCATAGTATGATGATCGAGGTGAAATTTAACGAGCGTATAAAACGGGGCATAGGCAATAGCCCAGAAAATCTCCCGGGGCAGGTTCACGATCTCGCCTTTTTCTACGGCGTTTGCCACAAACTGTTGCATGACTTTTTTGAAAACCACTTCAGGCGCATCATCCTGCTTTTTTATCAGGGGGGAATTGCGGAACTGTTCCGAGAAATGGAATTGCAGCGGGTACTTTAGAATATAGGCATACCTGTTTTTCCACTGCAGCCACAGGCCGGCTTCAAAGTCCATATCCGGATCAAAGCCGGCCATGGTATGCTCCACAAAGGTTTCCACCACATCGGCATATAACTGGTTCAGCAGGTCTTCCCGGTTCCTGAAATAAATATAGATGGTAGACACGGAAATATTGGCCGCCTTGGCAAGTTTATGCATGCTCAATCCATCAAAGCCCTCATGAACAATCATTTCTATGGCCTTTTCCCGGATGGTCCATTCTTTATTTTCATCTTTTGCACGCATGGGACAAAGATAAAAGAATGATTGTTCTTTTAAAACTTTAACCCATATAAAATTAATTATGCAGTAAAATCAGGTAGTTTAACGGTTGAATGTTGTCCTGACGTCTAAAAAACGCTATTTTTATTTTTTGCAGTTTCCCGGATTAAACCGTTACCCGAAATGAGAAATATATTGATGATTTGTCTGTTAGCGCTCCATCTTCCTGTTTTTGGCCAGCCAGGGAAGGCCATTGAATACCGTCTTAATTTTGAAGTGGGGGCCGCCAGTTTTGAATGTTTTGTAAATGATATGCCGGTGGAGCAGTATTTCGGGGAGGGAAACGGTACATTAAATACTTCTACTCCCATTAACGATGCCATTTTGAAGCCCGGTACGCAACATTGGAAACTGGTATTATATCCTTCGTTCAGAGATGGAAAGCAGTTGGCTGCGCTGCCTGAAAAGATAAAAGCGGTGGTCCGGGTGGAAGGACTGCGCAAAGGCGATGGAGAGCAGGTGAGCGATGTGGAGTTGCTGCATATCGACGGGGATTATCCTGATGCGGCTAAAACAACAGCAGTATATGAAGGCTCTTTTGAAGCAAAGGTGCCTTATCATCTTACCGGGTGGAGCCAGAGCGTAAACCTCCGGGAAGAAGATGAAAAAGCGTTGCTGGCGGAATTACTGGCGGCTTATGAAAATTATGCCGGTTGTTTCCGGAAGAAGGATGTAAAGACCCTGCACCAGCTTATACAGCAAAAGGAGAACGAAATGACGAAGTTCTTCTTCCTGGATAAAGAGGAAGCAGCGGCGCATTTAAGTGAATATTCAGACGATTTCAAACTGGATTATACCGTGCTTCCTATCGAGAAATACCGCCTGCGGTTTTACGGGAACGGGAAGATAGCGGCACTGGAGCGCATGGACTATCCCAATATAGGCGAGCCAGTGGTAAGGTATATCGTAAAAGGACCGAAGGGCGAAGAAACGGCATATATGTACGCTTATTTTCATCGCCCCCGGGCCGGCGCAAAGCTGGAGATGATCCGTTAAAGTGAATTTATTTCAGATGAGCCAGGGAACTGCCGGCCGGCAGTTCATAGGGATCCTTGCCTGCTTCAAAGATCCTGGCGCTGAGCGTGCCTTCCAGTGTTAAGGCATCGCCCTTTGCATAGATCCAGCTGCCTTCCCTTAGCCCCAGCACCGGTGTGGTATTTTGTGTATGATATTCCCTGATGCGTGTTTCCCGGGTTTCCCCCATATGCTGTGAGCCTGGCTGCGGGTCCAGGTAATGTGGGTTCAGGTTAAAAGGGATCAGGCCCATTGTTTCAAAGCTGGGAGGGTATACAATGGGCATATCGTTCGTGTTCTGCATGGTAACCCCGCCAATATTGCTGCCTGCACTGCACCCCATGTAAGGGGCGCCATTGTTTACCGCATCGCGGAGTACCCGCATCAGTCCCTGTTCATGCAATTGTTTCACCAGCAGGAAAGTGTTGCCACCTCCTGTAAAAAAGCCACTGGCGTTTTTAATGGCGGCCACCGGATCGCTGAAGGTATGCAGTCCCCGCACATGTATGCCGGCTTCTCCAAAAGCCTCCGCAGCCCTGCTGGTATAATCATCATGTGAAATGCCACCCGGGCGGGCAAATGGCACAAACACAATTTCGTTTACGCCGGCATACAATGTTTTCATCGCAGGTTGCAGGTACGCCAGGTAGGTTTGGCCAAACAAAGTAGAGGTGCTCGCCAGTATAAAATGCTTCATAATTTTAAAAATTAAGCAAAGGTAAAGTTAATCTTCTTCCGGCGACTGCTCATGATCCAGGAACAGGGAGCGGCAGTTTTCCGCCGGGCAGATATAAGTGTAGCTATGATGCTCGTTGTACAGGTAAAACCAGGCGCCGGCATTGATGATATAATGGTAAGTAACCTTATTGATGATCACTTCTCCCTTTATTTCACATTCCAGCGTGTTGTACAGATCATGTATGGTGGCATCGCTGGTGGGACAGCTGTTCCGGAAGATCTTCTCTATATCAGCATTACTCAGTTTCCAGGAGTTGAATTCCGGTATATTATGACGGGAGGTCACTTCTTTACTGGCCTTAAGTATCCGGATCTCCGCATCAGCGGGGATAACGAGGCTATCTTCTTCAATATCCACCGGCAGTGAATCTGCCGGCATTACCATCTGCTGTTCTGCCGGCGCCATAGCCGCCGTGATAATGGTGTCCGTTGTTACCGTCTTTTTTCCGGGAGATGGGGAAGGCATGCAGCCTGCTATAAATAACAAACAAAAGAACAATTGTTCCTGGTTGGTGAATGGCATAAATAAATGATTACGCTGTATTTTCAGCAAATATCGAGATTCCGGGGAAAATTATTAAAAACAATAGTTAAAATGGTCAACGGTAACTACCGCAAAATCTCAAAAATCACAATATATCCAATCAAACAAATCAGCATCATCAGCGTAATCCTGCTCCAGGACAAATTTCGTCGCCGAAGGCGGCGCCCCTCAAAAAAATATTCCCGGTAAAAGAAGCCACAGGAACCATCCCGGGCGGCTTTAAATGTTTTTTTCAGGGTTTTAATTGTAAATGTGACAATTATTTTGTTCTTTTGAATTGCCGCAGCAAACAGTGCTGTGATACTTGATTTTTAAAACCTCGTTATGAAGAGAAAATATCGTTATATCCGCACGGGTATCCTGGGTATGTTGCTTTCCACGCAAGCCTTACAGGCGCAGAATACAGTGACCTTCCGTCCGGATGCGCCCACTCAGACCATCAACCGCAATATCTATGGGCACTTTGCAGAGCACCTGGGAAACTGTATCTATGGCGGGTTTTATGT
>NZ_DATCRD010000063.1:0-4286 GCF_036569185.1 Chitinophaga sp. | reverse complement strand
TACAAGATTGGAATTATCCCCGATGGCTACCGCTATCGGAGCCTCTGCATTATTCCGCTCACTTCGCAAAAAAGGCATCACCATCCGTAAAAGCAACGACTGCGTAATTGCATTTTACGCAATAAGTTTTGAACTGGAAGTAGTCCATAACGACAGCGACTTTGAGCTGATCAGCACCCACTCGGAATTAAAAACCTGGAAAAATAATGAAGGCTAAACGACTCATCACCGTTTAGCCTTCATCTATTTAACAACTAACAATCCTACTTAAACGCTTCCAGCCCTTTTGCAATACGGGAACGGGTTTCCGCTGTACCCAGGGTGGCTACGATATCAAACACGGGAGGCCCGAATTTTCCGCCGGTCAGCATAATGCGGAATGGCAACTGCACATCTCCCATTTTGAGATTCTTTTCCGCTGCCAGTGCTTTGAATGCAACTTCCAGTTCGGCTGCCGGCGCGGCAGACAGCGACTCCAGCTGTTCAGACCAGGTTTGGAAAAACGCCTCTTTATCAGCATTCCATTTTGGCTTTACCGCCGCTTCATCATAGCTGCCCGGGCTTTGGAAGAAGAAAAATCCATGGTCCCATATCTCGTTCACAAAGTAACAACGCTCCTTTACAAGCCCCGCTACAGTGGCTACATAAGCGGGATCTGCTGTAATGCCTTTCTCGTCAAGCACCGGCCGGAATAAGGCAGCCAGGCTTTCATTGTCTTTGTGATGAATATACTGGTGGTTAAACCACTTTGCTTTTTCGAAATCGAATTTAGCACCGGCCTTATGTACACGTTCCAGGGAGAACTTTTGTATCAGCTCATCCAGGGAAAATATTTCCTGTTCTGTACCATCATTCCAGCCGAGCATAGCCAGCATATTGATGAATGCTTCCGGCAGGAAACCGCGCTCACGGAAGCCTTTGGTCACTTCCCCTGTGTTGGGGTCTGTCCAGTTCATGGCGTATACGGGGAAGCCTAAACGATCACCGTCACGCTTGCTGAGCTTACCATTACCGTCTGGTTTCAGGATCAGGGGCAGATGGGCCCATTGGGGCATGTCCGCTTCCCAGCCCAGGAACTTCCATAGCAACAGGTGCACCGGCGCAGATGGCAGCCACTCTTCGCCGCGGAAAGCATGGGTTATTTTCATGAGATAATCATCTACCACCACGGCAAGGTGATAAGTAGGCATACCATCTGCTTTCAGCAAAACTTTATCATCTACCTGCGAAGTATGAAAGGTCACTTCTCCCCGAACCAGGTCGGTAAAAGTGATATCTTCATTGGCAGGCATATTTATACGGATCACATGTGGTGTATTCTTCGCCAGCAGGTCCTGTACTTCCGCATCCGGGAGGGTAAGGGAATTACGCATTTTTTCCCTCACTATATGGTTATATTGGGGAGATGGATTCTCCGGCGTTTTCAGGCGCTCGCGCATACTCTCCAGTTCTTCCGGGGTATCGAAAGCGTAATAGGCATGCCCTGCTTTTACCAGCTGCTCTGCATATTGGCGGTACAGCTGTTTCCGCTCACTCTGGCGGTAAGGGGCATACGGGCCGCCTGCTTCCGGGCTTTCGTCGGGAGTAAGGCCACACCAGCGCAAACATTCATTGATGTATTCCTCTGCTCCGGGAACATAGCGGGTCTGGTCTGTATCTTCTATACGCAGTATAAAATCGCCTTTATGCTGCTTCGCAAATAAATAGTTGAACAATACAGTGCGCACACCTCCAAGATGTAAGCCACCAGTAGGACTGGGCGCAAAACGCACTCTTACTTTTTTGTGATCCATAGGCCGCAAAGATAAGGATTTCGTATTTAGCTGAAAGTGATTGTAACAGGAGATACCGGGAAGATTAAAATTTTTTAATGCGAAGTGGTGCTACAGGACATTAAGTATATTGCAGTGGTAAAAGCTCATCGCTAAAAGCCAAAGGCTATATGTTCTATCTTACCAAAACTCCCGGCATCCTGAAAGCCTTATATAAAAGCTGTGTCTGGAATCTTTCCCCGGCAGGCAATAAGGTATATCTTACTTTCGATGATGGCCCACATCCCCAGGCAACGCCCTTTGTGCTGGAACAGCTGGCAAAATTCAATGCCAAAGCCACTTTCTTCTGTATCGGGAAAAATGTGCTGGAACATCCTGCCATTTACCAGCAGATCCTGGAAGCAGGCCATACCACCGGCAATCACACCCATGATCATCTGAACGGATGGAAAACCAATACCGGGAAATATATTGAAAACGTACTGGAAGCAGCGAAATACATTGCTTCACCTTTATTCAGGCCGCCCTATGGCAGGATCACGCCCTTCCAGATCAGGCAGATCAGGGATAAGATACCCGGCGCCAGAATTATTATGTGGGACATTCTCAGTGGTGACTTCGATACGCAGATCAACGGGGAAGCCTGTGTACAAAACGTGGTATTCAAATTACAGCCCGGGTCTATCGTCGTATTTCACGACAGCGCCAAGGCCTGGGACCGGCTGGAGTATGCGCTGCCACGGGTGCTTGAGTATTGCAGGAAGCAAAAATTTGAAGTAGCTGCTATTTTATAATAAATAACTGTGGCTGATAAAATGCTACGCCTGTTGCCGGTAGAAAAGCCGGGGCTAAACAGTAGCATTTTATCAGCTACAGTTAAACAGTTTGTTTTATAACTGGATCTGTTTTGTTTTATCTCCAACGGTAATGGTAACAGGATCAGTACATTTACCATTTCCATAATCAACTACTCCTGTTACCTTATCAAATTCAACTTTCAGTTTTCCTTTCACGAAGTGCCCGCAGTCGTACACTTTTACCAGCGGCTCCTGTGTTGTGAAAGTAGCGGTAACGCCGGTTACAGGCCCTTTTTCATAAGAAATGCTGGCATTACCTTCCACTGCATATACATCATCAGAAGGATTCAGCAGAGGGGCTACCGGGTCAAACCCTGCTGTTTGTTTAATCGTTCTTTTGCTGGCATAATTGATCACTACCGTATCGCTCAGCACTACTTTTCCACCGGTTAATTCAGTAGTATACCGGATACCGGCTGTTGGGCTGTAGCTTACACCGCTGATCTTAAAAAGGCCTGTTATTGATTTTCCGTTGAGCTTATAGCCAGTCGGTTCCACTGTAATAGTAGAAGCAGGATTAAACAACGGGCCACTAAAAGTAACATTCAATACACCACTGCGGTACACGCCATACCTGTCGAGACAGGATTCGCCAAAGTCGATCACCACCTTTTTAGGCCATTGATCGGGATTGGTGGCATCCAGCAGCTCTGCTACAGGGCAGGAAGTTGCTACTGCATTGACTAACGCATTATTCGCATCGGCCCTGCGCGCGGTAAACAGCCCCTGTGTAACGGCTACTTCCGCCACTGTTTCAAAAAGCCCGCTGTACATAGCGCTGGCAGCCGCTTCATGTTGTGCAGCGGCAATAGTGTTATTATCAGGCTGGTTATTCGGTGCAGTATCTGTGGTTACTTCCTTTTTACAGGCGAAAAAAATGGTGACAACCGCCACGCCGGCGATAGTCAGCGCCAGCACACGATTTGTACTGAAATAGCTTTTCATAGTTTAGGTTTTATTAGCAATTAGGTTTTCCGGTCTTTACCTTTGCAGTAATAAAGATACCGTTTAAATATTAAAAAAATTACAAATTCAATAAAATAATTATTATGCTTTGGATAGATACCCACACGCACCTTTATTCCGAAGAATTTGAAGCCGACCGGGAGGAGATGGTAGCGCGGGCCATAGCAGCAGGAGTAGATAAACTGTTTTTGCCGAATATAGATGAAAGCTCTGTTGATGGGATGCTGGCGCTGGAAGCAAAGCACCCGGATCATATTTACGCCATGATGGGCATACATCCCTGTTATGTAAAAGAAGCCGTGGATGAGCAGCTGGACCTGGTAAGAGCCTGGTTGCAGCAACGGCCATTCCGGGCCATCGGTGAAATAGGGCTGGACTTCTATTGGGATAAATCCCTGTTGGTTCAGCAATATAAAGCCTTCCAGGAGCAACTGATACTGTCGAGAGAGTATAACCTTCCCGTGTCCATTCACAGCCGGGAAGCCACACGGGAATGCATCAACGAAGTAAAGGCCTTGCAGGATGGCCGCCTGAGCGGGGTATTCCACTGCTTTTCAGGAACCCTGGAGGAGGCAAAGGAAATCATTGACCTGGGCTTTTATCTCGGCATAGGCGGTGTGGTTACTTTTAAGAAGTCGGGCCTGGATAAACTACTGGAAGAAATAGACCTGGCGCACATTGTAATGGAAAC
>NZ_DATCRD010000062.1:0-20078 GCF_036569185.1 Chitinophaga sp. | reverse complement strand
TTTTGCGTAAGCCTCCATTTGTTCTGGTACAGACTCACTTTTATCCAGCCAATCCAGCTGGATCTCCAACGGCTCCCTGTCATCTTTAAATGATAATACCAGGTAGATGAACAAGCTTCTTTCACCAACCTCCTTTCTTATGGTATAACTGCGCAGGGAATTCCAGCCATAAGTCTCCTTTTTGTACCAGATACCTTCCTGGTTTAATTCCAGTACCAGTGAATTCCGGATAGCGGTCCAGCTACAGCCCACGAGTGCCGCCAGGCCTATAATGAAAAACATCCATCCAAAAAATGAACCGACACTTCCGCTTACCAGCCAGTAACAGCCCTGGCAAGCTGCCAGGAAACCAAAGACGGCCGCCACTGAATAAGCGACGCGATGTCTTCTGTATTTTACTGGCGGCAGTTGCATATAAGTTCGTTTTCTGTAATATTACATAATTTCCGGCAGATGGTTTTTGTTGTATGATAGCGGGAAGCGCTAGTATAATGGACCAAAATGTTTTATATTGGGTAAAAATCAACCAAAGCTGACATGTCAACGGAGTTTGATCTGATAAATGAACAAGCGTACATCCGCCGCATTTCCCAGGGCGATGCCAAAGCTTTTCATGCCGTTTACCTGCACTATAGCCCCCGTATCTACGGAAAGCTGCTGCGGGTGTTAAAATCGCCGGATCTGGCAGCGGATATCCTCCAGGATCTCTTTACTATTATCTGGCAAAAAAGAGGAGAAATTGATCCGGAGAAATCATTCCCGGCCTTTTTGTATAAGATATCAGACAACCTCGTAATTGATCTATTCCGGAAAGCAAAACGCGATCAGCAGCTTATCAGCCAACTACTGCAGGCCAGCGCAGCAAGCCAGGAGAATACAGAAGAATGGTTATTCCGGAAAGAAAATGAAACCTGGCTGGCAAAAGCAATAGAAAGCCTGCCCCCTCAACGGCAACTGGTTTTCAAACTTTGCAAGCTGGAAAATAAATCCCACGAAGAAGTAGGCCGGTTACTGAATATTTCCCGTGCCACCGTTAATAATCACCTGGTAAAAGCTATTCAGAATCTGAGAATGCGGGCGGCCGGCCAGTCCGACCTGGCAGGGCTCCTCCTGGTAGCCTGGCTGCTTAGTTAATTTTTTTTTGAAGGGAGTAGTTATTTTCTGACAGTGCAACGTATTCCTTTATATGCTACCACATCCAAAAGAGGAAGAATTACGCGTCCTGTTCAACCAATGGCTGGAAGGAAAATGCGATGAACAGGCCATACGCCAGCTTGCCAGCTATGCGGATGACCCTGATCTGGCGGATGCCTGGCGGGTAATGCTGGCAGCGATACCCGGAGAATCATCCAATACTTCAGGGCGGTACCACCAGGAAATAGATGAAGTATACCAGCGGCTTATTGCCACTCAACCGGAATTACAGTCGCAGCAACGGGCATTCCACTTTATCCGCCTGATCAAATATGCCGCGGCCATATTGATTATCCTGATGGCAGGCGGCCTTGGCTATTTTCTATTTACCAACCATCATCATACAAAGGAAAGTACGGCAGTCGCTTATAATATAGTACCCGTCAACACCAGCAAAGCCATACTCACCCTGGGCAACGGTACGAAGATTCCGCTGGATCAATCAGGCAAGGAGCAGCTGGCCAAACAAACAGGACCTGCTGTATTCCTGCAATCAGATAGTGGATACATCACTTACCGGAACAAAGATCAGGCTATTGCTGCCGTACAGTTGCCGGAATACAATACTGTAAGCACGCCAAAGGGAGGAGAGTATAAAATCGTTTTGCCGGATGGTACCCGCGTATGGTTGAATACCGCTTCCTCCCTTACTTTCCCGACTGCCTTTACCGGCTCCCTGCGGGAGGTATCCGTTACCGGGGAAGCTTACTTTGAAGTAACCCGGAATGCCGCTATGCCCTTCCGTGTAAAGATCAATAATAATGCGGCAGTAGAAGTACTTGGCACCAGTTTCAATATCTCGGCCTACCCAGAAGAGCAGGTAGTAAAAACCACCTTGCTGGAGGGAGCCGTAAAACTGGTGAATGGTAAGGAGAGCCGGCTGCTGAAACCCGGACAGGAGGGCCGGTTCGATAATAGTAATGGAGGTATCAGCATAACAACAGTAGATGTCACAGCAGCCGTTGCCTGGAAAAACGGCACATTCGATTTCCGCAACCAGGATATTACAGAGGTAATGAACCAGATAAGCAGATGGTATAACGTAGAGATTGTATATGAAAACGGGAAACCGGAAGGAACTATTTTAGGTATGATTAGCAGAAGCACGGACCTTGTCACCGTGTTAAAAAGTCTTGAGCTGACAAGCGGCATTCATTTCATCACAGAAGGCGGAAATGCTCCCGGACAAAGGGGGAAAATAATTGTCCGGCAGTAACTTAAATCAACCAGTATAAACCAGGCATGCAGCCGGCGGATGCCGGCACAGTACTTCCATCATAGGTAAACAGCTTATGATATGGGAATCATTTTATCATCTTATCCAAACAACCAGGATCTATGGAATTGACAGTGCGGCACTATAGTCGTTCGTGGAAACTATGTGCCATTTCATTTACGATTGTCATGTTGCTACAAAGCTTTCAGGCAACTGCTCAAAAAGTCACCATTTCGGCAAAGCATGTTTCGATAGAAAACATTTTAAGAGATATCAGGAATCAGACCGGCTATAATTTTTCCTGTAAGGCCGATTGGGTAAAACAGATCGGGCCGGTGACAGTGGAAGCAAAGGATGCTCCTATACCGGAGGTGTTAAATGTATGTTTGAGCGGGAAGCCTTTCGCTTACAACGTCCAGAACAAAACGATTACGATTTACCCGGTTGCAGCCATTCCAACTCCTGCCGGGTTCTCCGTTTCAGGTACCATCATGAACCTGCGCAGTAAACCGCTGGATGGGGCCAGTGTGATAATTCAACGCTCAAAACAGGGAACTATTACAGACGCAAAGGGCAGGTTCACGTTGAAAAATGTACGCCCTGCCGATACCCTGTTTATCAGCTTCATAGGCTATACTGCACGACAGGTGCCCATAGCAGGAGAAACAGATCTTACGATAATGCTAAGAGATGCCAGCAGCCAGCTGGATGAAGTAGTAATGCAGGCTTACAGTAAAAGCAGTCAACGCTTTATTACAGGAAATATTACCAAAATAACTGCTAAAGAAATAGAAAAGCAACCCGTGATGAATCCGTTGCTGGCTTTACAAGGCAGGGTGCCTGGCCTGGTGGTGATTCCTACGAGTGGTTTTGCCAGCGCGCCGGTAAAGATAGAAATACGGGGGCTGAATTCATTGAACGCTAATATTCCTTCAGACCCTTTGTATGTTATAGATGGAGTTCCTTTAACCATATTATCGCTTGGAAATACTTTCAATCGTACCTCTACCGGATTTATTCAATCTGTCAATTACAATTATCCAAGTATTATGACCACAAACGGTCAAAGTGAATTATTCAGCATCAACCCAAGGGATATTGAAAGCATTGAAGTACTGAAAGATGCTGATGCAACGGCCGTTTACGGTAGCAGAGGGAGCAATGGGGTTATCCTGATCACTACCAAAAGAGGTAAACCGGGGAAAACCAAATTTGAATTTAATATTAACCCGCCCGTGTTAAGTGTTGGCAAAACCACGCGCATCCCCAAACTGATGAATACGCAACAGTATTTGCAAATGCGCAGGGAAGCTTTCAAAAATGATGGCATTACGCCAACGCTTTTAAACGCTCCCGACCTGCTGGCCTGGGATACCACCCGGTATACCGATTGGGGCAAACAAACAGTGGGAGCGCGGGCCAGGAATTTTGACATTTCTGCTGGCGTATCCGGAGGTGGGGAACAGGCCAGCTTTCGCATTAACGCCGATTATAACCGGCTTACCAACACTACTGATATATCAGGCGCTACGCAGCGTGCAACAGTAGGCGCTAATATCAGCAGTACCAGCCGCGATCAAAAGTTCAATCTCAGTTTTAGCAACAATTTCGCCTATAGTTATGTAGACGTGATAACGCCGGCCTTAAATCCATATTTTGCCCCCAATGGCCCCCCGGCATATGATAAAAATGGCGCTCCAAACTGGGCTGAGTGGAATGTTGACGGGTTAATAGATGTCTACCCATTCAGGTACAGCCTGGATCGCTCCAATCCGCAATCTACCACTACGCTGGCCAGCAGTTTGAACCTGGATTACAAACCTTTCACAGGGCTTACATTCAGCGTTGTCCTGGGCTATAATTTTGCTTACAACACCACTAACTACTACACATCTATCTCCTCACAAAATCCTTATGTTACCAATAACAAGGGAGCAGCCAATTTCAGCACCACCCATAATTCCGGTTGGGTAATAAATCCACAGGTAACCTATACCACCCGGTTAGGGAAAGGTAACCTGCAACTAGTGGCGGTGGCTACAGAGCAAGCCGTTGCTACCAGCGGCGCCAACTTGTTTGGCAGCGGCTATGAAAGTGATCTGCTGTTAGGCAGTATCAATAATGCCAATGCTATTTTGGCAGCAGATGCCAGCAGCAAATCAAGGAATGCAAGTTTTGTAGGAGGCATCAACTATAAATGGGATGAAAAGTATATTGTAAGCCTGAATGGTACCCGCCAGGGTTCTTCCAAATTTGGACCGGACAATAAATATGGCAACTTTGGTTCGGCAGGACTTGCCTGGATCGCTTCGGAAGAAAAATGGATCAAACGGGCCCTCCCCGATCCTGTCAGTTTCCTGAAATTCAGAGGTAGTTATGGCCTTACCGGCAGTGATGGCGTAGCCGACTACCAGTACCTTGCATTATGGCAGGTGCGGACTGCCGCTACAGGCGGATATAACAACCAGATGGCGCTTACGCCGGTAGTACGCCCCAACCAGAAATATCAATGGGAAAGTAACCGGAAACTGGAAGTAGCTGCCAATATAGGCCTGCTTGCCGATAAGATTACGCTTAGTTTCTCCTGGTACAGGAATCGCATCTCTAACCAATTAACTACCTATCCCACCCCCAGCTATATAAATAGCACTAACATTTCCGGCCTCGTTACCAACGTACCTGTGCTATTGCAAAATAGCGGGTGGGAAGGATCTGTCACCGCCAGACTGATCAGCAAACCTGATTTTTCTTTGTCGGCAGATTTTAATATCAGTCGTAATAGAAATATACTGCTTTCTTTTCCTGATCTTGAAAATACTCCTTACGCAGGCCAGTATGCAGTGGGGCAATCAGTTAATACCGTATACGCATTTCATTTCCTGGGAATAGATCCCCTCACCGGACGGCCTGCTGCACAGGATTTCAATCATGACGGATTAGTAAGCAATAACGGTCTGCCTGCACCCGCTCCCGGAAGCGACGATCGCGGCGTTACGTACGACATGCAGCCAAAGTTTACAGGCGGCTTCGGCATTAACGGGAATTATAAAAAATTGCACTTCAGCTTATTCTTTGTGTACAAAAAACAATGGGGACGCAGTATTTACATGACCCTTCCCTATGCAGCAGGGACATTCAACCAAAACCTGCCTGTTGAGCTGTTCAATGCAAAGCGTTGGCAAAAACCGGGAGATATTGCCGACTTTCCGGCGCTCACTACAAGAATGGTCAGCGATTACTGGAATAATATGATGGCATACTCCGATTTCTCTATCTCCGACGCCTCGTTTATCCGGCTAAACAATGCCTTTATTTCTTACCCCTTACCGGAGGCCTGGGGCAAAAAAATCGGTCTGAAAAACCTTACGCTGAATATGACTGCCCAAAATATATTCACATTTACGAGGTATAAAGGTGGCGACCCGGAGACACAGGCATGGACTTTAAACGGGGTCCCTCTGGCAGGTCTTTATACTTTCAGTTTCACCTATAATTTTTAACTATGATCAGGATGAAAATAAGCATAAACAGCCAACGTCTGATTTCTGCAGCATTACTGCCGGTTGTATATATGCTGGCCTCCTGCAGTAAACTGGTATCCATTTCAGATCCGCTGGACCGCGTAACTAATGGTACCGTATTCAGTACCGACGATTTTGCCAATGGAGCCGTTAACGGTATTTACAATACCATGCTTACAGAGAATAGTTTCGGTAAGGGAATGACCGCCCTGTATGGAGCGCTTTCCGCCGATGAAGTAAATTTGTATCAGAGCTATTACAATCAATACAACCCCGTTAACACTAACCATTTGGTCTTAATTGGGTCGGGGGCCAACAGAACCTGCATCACGGACAATTTATGGATCTCCGCATATGGAGCTATCTATACTGCCAATGCAGTGCTCGAAGGCCTGAGCAACTCCACCTCTGCCGGCTTACATGAAACGGCCAGACAACAGTTTACCGCAGAAGCTAAATTTCTCCGGGCCTTCTGTTATTTCTACCTGGTTAATTTTTTCGGTGACGTACCGCTGGCACTTACCACTGAATATAGCGCCACTGCTACCCTTCCGCGAAGCTCCGTGACTGATGTATATCAACAAATCATAAAAGATCTGAAGGATGCCCGGGACAACCTTGCAGCCACCTATCCCGGCGGAGGCAATAACCGCACCAGAGTGAACAAGTGGGCAGCCGCAGCCCTGCTGGCCAGGGTGTATCTCTTCACCGGAGATTACAGCAATGCCTTAACAGAGGCTACAAACGTCATTAACCAATCCGCATTATATGTACTTGAACCTGATCTGGATAAAGTATTCCCTATCGCCAGCCGCGAAGCTATCTGGCAACTGAACCAGAAAACCATGTCCCAGAGCTCTGATGCCACTCCGGAGGGCATCACATTCTTACCCGGTTTTACGCCTAACCGCGACACCATATTGGTAAATTACCTACTCTCTCCTCAACTGGTAAGTTCCTTTGAAACTGGCGACAAGCGGAAGCAGCAATGGATCGATGTAAAACCTGTATATCACGCTTCTATTAGTGCCTATTATAACAGGAAGTATAAGACAGGTCTTTACAATCAAATCCTGGGCGGTACTCCCATAGAATATTCGGTAGTGCTCCGGTTAGCAGAACTGTACCTGATACGGGCAGAAGCCCAGGCTCATGGCGTTGGAGGAGGTGCTGCTGCTGCCATTGCGGATTTAAATACCATCCGTAACCGGGCTGGCTTATCTGATTTACCCGGAAGTCTTTCCGGAGCAGCATTGCTGGATGCCGTGGCGCATGAATGGCAAACAGAATTCTTTTGTGAATGGGGGCACCGCTGGTTCAACCTGAAACGGACCGGTAAAGCCCATAGCGTGCTGTCGCAGATTCCCATCAAGCAACCCTGGGCAGGAGATCAGCAATTGCTCTATCCCGTACCTCCCGGCGATATAAGCCGCAATAAAAATCTCATCCAGAATCCCGGGTATTAATAAATCATAAAATCACTGCAATGGAACAAAAAATATCCCGGCAAATACTACTGGCAGTAATTCTGATGCTGGCCGCTGCCTGCCGCAAAACCGAGATCAGAACAGATGGCACCGCATCGCTTAGCATTATTAATGCTATACCCGGTACATCCAGCCTGGTTACCAATTTCAGCGGAACAGCGCCTTTGAGCAACTACTATCTGAATGCCCGGCAGATAACATATAATACGTTTTCCCAGGACTATCAATTCAGCTCTTACAGCGGTAATGTCCGACTAGCCTTGTTCAACTTCCCGGATACGCTTGCCAAGAGCAAACCTGTTGTTGACCTTACACTCAACCTTCAGATCGGTTCCATCTACAGCTTGTTTGTTACCGGGAGCATCGCCCAACCAGACACCTTGTTTACGACAGATCATCCGCCTTACTATGCCGTGTCAGACAGCGTCACCGGTATCCGTTTCATTAACCTCTCTCCGGGCAGTGCACCTGTCAGCGTAAACCTGGCAGGCCAACCTAATGGAAGCGAGATCAATAGCCTGTCTTACAAAAGCGTCACCGGGTTCATGCGCTATCCTGCCACAGCTGATATCAGCAGCTATACTTTCGAATTCCGCGATAAAGCCAGTGGTCGTCTGTTAGGCAGCTACGAGGCAACCGGCATTAATAATGACTCGGCTACCCCTGATAATCCTATCAACAAATGGCGATTCCGGAATTGCACGCTGGCTTTGCTTGGCTTACCCGATGATGGATCGGGCAATGGTACGCAAAGTATCCTCTTAATCAACAATTACTAACGGAAATGAACAAACGACTTTCATACGACCAGGAAGAAGTATCTGCCGTTACTTTTCTCGAACAGGAAGATATATTCACAACCCTGGTGCACGACCATTCTTCCAGACTGACATGTATAGCCTACAGCATAACAAAAAACTGGCTGGTATCGGAAGACATTGTACAGGAAGCATTCCTTAAACTATGGCAAAAACGCGCTGAAATAATTCCGGATAACCTGGGAGGATGGTTGTATAAAGTTGTAGCTAATCTTGCCTACAAGCATCAGAAAAAAGAATCCAGGCAACAGCAGCTTGTCAGCTCCCTGAGTGCAACAAAAAAAGGGTTCTGCACGGATGTAGAAGAACAGCTGATGAACAAGGAAAATGATCAACTCTTTCATCATATACTAAATCTTTTACCGGAAAAACAACGGCAGGTTTACCGGCTAAGCCGGGAAGAAGGACTGGGCAGAAATGAAATTGCACTTCAGCTCAATGTATCGCCTAATACGGTAAAAGAACACTTATCGAGAGCCCTGCGGTTTGTAAAAGAACATATAGTCAGCCTTTCTCTGTTTATCCTCTTTTTCATATTTAACAATATTTTTTTCAAGAAGAGTAGTACTGTTCCTGCTCCCGGGGATTTATATAAAGTAAAACAGGTCATTGAAAAAAAATCATCCGGTAACTCAATAGCCTGGCTTCGTCCGGTTATACCATTCCAGCTATAAAATATCCGTACATCCATGTTCCCCGGGAACCAGGTGATCAGGCATCACCCTGGTAACGGATATTCTATGCCTGGATTTTAAGCAGGTTCCAAAGAATAAATCTTCATTCAAATATCAGATCATGATCTTAAAAACAGAAAATCTTTCCCATAAATACAGCAGTACATGGGCCATACGGGATATTAACATTGAAATATCCCAACCGGGTATCATCGGGTTATTAGGCTCCAACGGGGCGGGAAAATCCACTACGATGAATATTATCTGCGGTACGCTTAATCAAACACAAGGCAATGTTTACATTAATGATATTGACCTGAGAAAAGATCCCGAAACTGCAAAACGGGAAATTGGTTTTCTGCCACAAACGCCTCCGTTGTATACAGACCTTACGATCGATGAATACCTTACCTATTGCGCTCATCTGCGGCTGATGAAAAAGGAAACCATAAAACCGGCGATAGAAGAAGCCAAGGAACGCTGCGGCATTACCCATTTCAGCTCCCGTCTGATACGCAATCTATCCGGTGGATATCGCCAACGGGTAGGCATTGCGCAAGCTATCATCCATAAGCCCAAACTGGTAGTAATGGACGAACCTACCAATGGTTTGGATCCTAACCAGTTAATTGAAGCGAGAAAATTGATCAGGGATATTTCCACTGAGCATACAGTGCTGCTATCTTCACATATACTATCTGAAATCAGCCTGCTATGCCGGGAAATTATTATGATCGAATCCGGCAGGATCGTATTCTCCGACAGTATGGAAGCCTTCAATAACTATACGCAGAAACGTACTATTATCATGCAGATGGAAGCTCCGCCAGATAAAGCCGAGTTGATGAAAGTAAAAGGTGTTACCCAGGCGGAGTTCCTTACCGGCAAACAGGTACGCATTTATTTTGATGGAGACCCGGAGGTGACAGAACGGCTGATTGCAGCCAGTATAGCCAACAACTGGCGATTACAGGAAATCGGGTATGATAAGGGCTTGCTGGACGACATCTTCAAACAGTTGTCTACACAATCCGCCCGGTAAAACCTGGTTTTAATTGCAACGAAATAAAAAAAGTTCTGATGAATAGTATAATCAAGATAGCAAAAAATGAGCTCAGGAACCTGTTCTACTCTCCGATAGCATGGTTCCTATCCATCATCTTCATGGTAATGTGTGCTTATTTCTATACAAGCATCCTATACCCCTGGGCCAAAATGACGTTCACCATGTATCGCAACAAGCCCAGTCTTATCTACTGGGCAGTGGAATCTGTTACCTCGCTCATCTTCCTCAATCCCCAGAATGGCTTCTTCATTAATATCCTGCCACATATCTACCTGTTTGTCCCCCTACTCACTATGGGCATCATCAGCAGGGAATTCACAGGTGGTACTTCAAAATTACTTTTCTCATCACCCATTAAATTAAGGCAGATAGTACTGGGTAAATTCCTCGCCATAATTACCTATAACTTACTCATGGTCCTGATTATAGGAATTTTTATGGTATCCGGATTCTTTGACATCAAAAACCTTGACATTCCGCCATTGTTGTCAGCAGCGCTGGGATTCTATCTTTTCCTGTGCTCACTTACTGCTATCGGATTTTTCATGTCAGGTCTCAGCAACTATCAGATAGTATCTGCTATTGCCAGCTTTACCTTGCTTTTTATCCTGAGCCGTATCGGCGGCTTATGGCAGGAATATGATTTTATAAGAGATATCACTTATTTCCTTTCCATTTCAGGGCGTACGGAAAAAATGCTTATTGGCCTTATCACTACCAAAGATATTCTCTATTACCTGGTGATCATTTATATATTCGTCAGCTTTACCCTGATAAAAATGAAAAGCGGCCGTGAGTCGAAACCCTGGTATATTGTAACCGGCCGCTATATAGCAGTGGTCTTATCCGGAATACTGGTCGGCTATGTAGGATCCCTTCCCCGGTTCACCGGTTACCTGGATACCACTGCACGGCAAGTGAATACCATACACCCGCGAACACAACATTTGATCCGTAAACTAAACGAAGGACCGCTGGAAGTAACGCTTTATGTTAACTTATTCGACTCACATGTGGGTGACGGGCTTCCTGCATCGCGAAATATTTACCTGTCAACCGTCTGGGAACCTTACCAACGCTTTAAGCCCGACATGGAATTCAGGTATGTATACTATTATGCCGCTCCGGACGACAGTACATTATACAGGCAGTACCCCGGCAAATCACTTAAACAGATCGCCGGGCTTACAGCAAAAATTTTCCGGGTGGATTCTGCCATGTTCAAAAGCCCCGAAGAGATGCGGCATATTATTGACCTGGCGCCAGAGGAACACAGGCTGGTAATGCAGTTAAAATATAAGGGCCGTACTACCTTTCTGCGTACCTGCCCTGAAGGTGAAACGTTTTGGCCAAACGAACAGAATATGAACGCAGCCATAAAACGTATACTGGGTGAACATATACCAAAAGTTTATTTTGTTCAGGGCGGGCTTGAGCGCAGTATCCTGAAAAAAGGGGAACGTGAATATTACACGCTTGCACTCAGCAAAAAAAGAACCGGATCGCTGCTTAATGTTGGTTTTGATCCTGATACACTAAACCTGGATACACAGGATATACCAGGTGACGCCAGCATCATTGTGTTGGCCGATCCACGTATGGATCTTAGCCCTGCCGCGAAGGAAAAACTAAACAAATACATCAGCCAGGGTGGTAACATGATCATTTCGGGAGAACCAGGCAAGCAGCAAATAGTGAATCCGCTGCTCAGCCATACAGGTGTTCAGCTGATGAATGGCCAGCTTGTACAACCTTCCTTCGATGAAACACCAGACAAGGTATGGGCATACTTTAATCCTGCCAGCTATCATCTTTCAGAAGAATATTATTTCAGGTTGTTCAAACATTTGTGGGCACATAAGGCATATGGGGATTCTTTAAAAGCGCCCTTCGCTGGTATGGCAGCACTCTCCTATACGAGCGACAGCAGCTTTTCTATAAAACCTTTGGTAGAAACCATGCCGGGAAAATCCTGGCTGAAAGCAGGCAAGCTTATCGTCGATTCCACGCCTCCGGTATTCAGTCCGCAGGACGGTGATATAACGGCCATCTCCTTTCCTGTCACTGTTCAACTAACGAGACAGCTAAAAGGGAAAGAGCAACGCATTATAATATGCGGCGATGCCGACTGGGCCAGTAATCTGCGCCTGATAGATGACTGGGCCCGCAGCGTTTACAGTTGGGTTAGCTATAATGAAACACCGGTATACACACCCATCCCCTATGCAACTGATAACAAGGTAATGCTTAGTCCTGCAGGGGCAGGCATTCAGAAAATAGTATATCCATGGGTGTTACCCGGACTTACATTATTAATGGGCACCGTGTTACTTATAAGAAGAAAGAGGAAATAGCCCTCATCTGAAAGTTTAAATCAGTTAAAATGAAGAGCATATTCAAAATAGCAAAAAATGAGTTCCGCTACCTGTTCTATTCCCCTATCGCATGGTTTCTCATGATAGTGTTTATAGCACAATGCGCATATTTTTATTCAACACCTTTATTCATGGCTGCTAATGCACAAGATGTGCTACTGACAAACAGTCCGAAGTTTAAAGGTTTTCCCAGCTCACTCACATCCGGCATTTTCCTGCAAGGTGAGGTATTCTCCAGCGTCATGCAAAATCTCTACCTGTTTCTGCCGCTGCTAACAATGGGCCTTATCAGCCGGGAAATCAACAATAAAACTATCGAATTATTGTACTCATCGCCTGTTAGCCTGCGTAAAATAGTTTTTGGGAAATACCTTGGCATCATGTTGTATAACCTGCTACTGGTAGGTCTTGTGAGCATTATTATGCTGTCTGCTTTCTTCAGTATCCGGCATGCGGACTATGGCATTTTCCTTTCTGCCACACTTGGATTTTACCTGCTGATATGCGCCTACACCGCCATAGGATTGTTTATGTCGTGTCTGACCTCCTACCAGATTGTATCTGCCCTCAGTACCTTCACTGCTATATTTGTTCTTAGCAGGATCGGAGGGCTGTGGCAGCGATACGACCTGGTGAGGGACCTGACTTATTTCCTCTCCCTTCAGAACCGGACTGGAAAAATGCTCAACGGACTTATCAGCACCAAGGATGTGATCTATTTCATCATAGTAACCTGTATGTTCATTTACTTCACCTTGCTGAAATTGAAAGGCAACCGGGAAGACCGGCCCTGGTACGTGAAAGCGGGCCGTTATGCGGTGGTAATGGGAACAGTGCTCCTCATCGGCTATATCTCCTCCAGGCCAACATTAACCGGCTATTGGGATGTTACCGCTACAAAAAGGAATACTATTCATCCCCGTACCCAGCAGCAACTCAAAGCGATGGGCGATAGTACACTGGAAGTAACGCTGTATGCCAATTTATTGGGCGGTGGCCTGGGCCGTGGCTTACCGGAACTCCGTAATGTTGATTACCTGGCCAACCTGTGGGAACCCTATCTGCGGTTTAAGCCGGATATACGCTTCAAATATGTTTATTACTATGATTACGATTCCACTATTGATAATGGTGGTCTATATGCGCAGTTTCCGGATAAATCAATTGAACAAATCGCCTTTGAAATGGCAGATATGATCGACATAGATACTGCCATGTTCAAAACACCTGCGGAAATACGCCGCACCATTGATCTCCTGCCGGAAAAGCTCCGGCTGGTTTTACAGTTGAAATACAGGGGCCGCACCACTTTTCTCCGGACCTATGACGATACCTTTTTCTGGCCGGATGAAACCAATATGAATGCCGCCCTCCAGTACCTGATACAATCTAAAATACCCAACGTTGCTTTTGTTACAGGTGAACTGGAACGGAATATTTATAAACTTGGAGAAAGGGAATATGCCGGACATTCTGCCTATAAAGGCGGGCGAGGCGCCCTGATAAACACCGGATTCAATGTAGATACCCTGAACCTGCTGACCCAGGAAATTCCCCGGGATATTACCACCCTTGTTTTGGCGGACCCCAAAATGGATCTTCCATCCATAGTATCTGACAAACTAAAACATTATATCGATAACGGCGGAAATATGTTCATAGCCGGCGAGCCAGGCAAACAATATGTGCTGAATCCATTCCTCGAACAGTTGGGCGTAAAACTAGCCGATGGACAGCTCGTACAACCTACCTTCGATGAAACACCGGATAAGATAACCGCTTCACCAACAATGGAAGCCAGCCAACTTTCTGAGGGCATATCCTGGTTACAGAAAAAGGAGTTGGAGGATACACTCAAAATCATAATGCCCGGAACTACCACAATTACCCGCGACAGTACAAGTACTTTCCAGATCAGTTCCCTGGCGTCCACTATTTCCGGATGGACCTGGCTCAGGTCCGGAGCAGTTGTCATTGACTCAACGTTACCGGCATTCAACCCAATGAGTGGCGACAGGAAAGAAGATACTTTCCCTGTTATCATGAAGCTGACCCGGCAAAAAAATGGTAAGGAACAACGTATAGTCATTAGCGGTGATGCCGACTTTGCCAGCAATATCCGTATAGGCCCCAATGCATATTTCCTGATGCCGGCTTATAGCTGGCTGGTATACAATCAATCACCCGTGTATACACCCAGGCCCGCACCGGAGGATGTCCTGCTGTCTATCGGCCCCAGGGCCGCAACCATGCAAAAAACAATCTTTGTTTGGGTATTACCAGGCCTGTTGCTATTGGCAGGAACTATCTTATTAATCCGCAGGAAGAGAAAATAAAACAATTATGTATCTGCAAACAGACGAACAAACTATAGAGGATCTGCGCATATTCGGCAAACGGGATGGCAGCAGTATTTACGATATCTACAATCATTCCCATACCCGCGGCGGGGAAGCCCTGCTGGAAGAAATGTTCAGAGCTCCGTTGTCGGATCGCCAGGCTATTAATCAACGTAGCAATATTATTGAACATTTTTCCCGGCTTAACCTGTCGTTTCCCTATAATGCTACCCTCTTCGATATGGCGGAAAAATACCTGATGAACAGCGAAAGCAACAGCAGGCAGCAACACCACCCGCAACTTAGCGAAAAGGAAATACAAAACGGGGTAATTGCTGTCATAAACCTCATTCATCTTACAAAGGAGTTTATAGAAAGAGAAGAAATAAAACAGGTTCCAGGCTATGCCCCGGAAAGGGAAGCAATAGCTGCATTGCTTGCAGATCCCGCCTTTGAGCCAGCCATGAAAGAGCAGGCCAAAGGCGGAAAACTGCCTTACGCAGCTGTTACCGCCTACGATGCCTTGTTCCGGATCAGTGAAAAACATAAAGTGGAAATGCTCCTGGGTCATGTGTACGCCCTCGACGTATATATCTCCGTGGCCAGAACAGCCAACGAGCGCCAATTCATTTTCCCGAAGGCGCAAAACAAAACACCTTGCCTGCTCAACGCCGAAGGTGTATATCATCCATCCCTGAAAGCACCTGTTGGCAATAATATCAGGATGAACGGACAACAGAATGTTATATTCCTTACGGGGGCTAATATGGCAGGCAAATCTACCTTTCTACGGGCCTTGAGCACAGCCCTGTATATGGCGCACATGGGCTTTCCGGTGGCAGCAAAAGCTATGGAATTCTCCGTGCTGGACGGCATCTATACTACCGTCAACCTCCCGGATAACCTGGGTATCGGGGCCAGTCACTTTTATGCCGAAGTACTGCGGGTAAAAAAAATGGCTGCGGAACTGAGCACCGGTAAATCATACTTCATCCTCTTTGATGAACTGTTTCGTGGTACCAACGTAAAGGATGCACAGGAAGCTACTATTGCCGTAACAAAGGGTTTTGCAGGGAAAAGCAACAGCCTTTTTCTCATTTCCTCTCATATAGTAGAAGCCGGGGAAGCGCTGAAACAGGAAGACTCCGTAGGCTTTCTCTTTCTCCCCACCCGCATGAACGGACATGTACCGGAATATACCTATACACTTGAACAGGGGATTACAGACGACCGGCACGGGATGATCATCATCCGCAATGAAGGTATCCTGGAAATACTGGCAAATGGAAAGAAAAATAAATAGATCATCATGCATTTTAGTATAGATAAGCAAACACTCGATGAACTGAACCTGTTGGGTAAATTCCGTCATGATTCGGTATATCATTTATTTAACCGTGTAAAAACGAGAGGCGGAGAGCAGCTGCTGGACAAAATGTTCCGCCATCCGTTAACGGATGCAGCTGCTATTAATGAGCGCAGCAGTATCTTCCGTTTTTTCCAGCAGCAGCAAACAAGTTTTCCGTTTGATGTACAGCAGATCAATCTTATGCGGGAATACCTGGATGCACAGGGAAGTCAGAATGCCGTGCTTGTGCTGGCAGGCACACTTGTTAAGAAATGGTTGTCGGCGCTGACAAGGGATGAACGGTACAAAAAAATGGTACAGGGCTTACAGGCCACTATCATTACATTGAATCGTTGCCATAGCTTTGTATCATCTGTACAAGCCGCCGGCAGTCCCTATGCACAACGCATTAACGCTATCAGTGCCCTCCTGGCAGACAAGCGGCTGGAGCGGCTGCGGAACACAGATATCTACACCGCGCTTCCGCTGAAAACGCTGGCTTACTATGATCATCTGCTGAAAAGTAAACTGCACCAGGAGCTGGAAGGTATACTGGCATTCATCTATGAAGTGGACGTAAATATTACTGTAAGCGATGTGGCCCGCAGCAAGGGATTCAATTATGCAACAGCATTAAGTAAGGACGAAGACATATTGAAGGCCACGGGCCTTTGCCATCCATGTATTGAGCGCGCCGTAGGTAATACGATCTTCCTGCATAAGAACAGCAATCTACTTTTTCTCACGGGCGCCAATATGGCTGGTAAATCCACCTTGATGAAATCAATCGGCATCGGCCTGTACCTAGCCCATATGGGTTTTCCGGTGGCAGCCGCACAGCTGGAGTTTTCCGTCAGGGATGGCTTGTATTCGTCTATTAACGTAGCCGATAATATCGGACTTGGTTACAGCCATTTCTATGCAGAAGTGGTGAGGGTAAAACAAGCTGCTGAAGCGGCAGCCAGCGGCAAAAAACTACTGCTGATGTTTGATGAGCTGTTCAAAGGCACCAATGTAAAAGATGCCTACGACGGTACCCTTGCAGTTACACAGGGGTTTGCCGACTACCGCGAATGCCTCTTCGTGATCTCCACACACATCATTGAAGTTGGAGAAGCGCTGAAAGACCGTAACAATATACACTTTGTATTTATGCCAACAGTCATGGATGGTCCTTTTCCCCGCTATACTTACCAGTTACAGGAAGGTATAACAGAAGACAGACAAGGAATGATGATCATTCGCAACGAAGGAATTCTTGAACTACTTAACAAATAAATCACTAACCAGTTATGATAAACAGCAAGTATTGTTGCCGGGTCAGCATCCCATTGCTACTGAGCACACTGATGACCATGGCGCAATCCACTGCTACGTCATCCATGTATGTGGACTACCAGCAATTTTTCGGTTCTCTGCAGATCAAATCCACTTCCGTCAACGGTTCGGCACCGAAACCAATGGAAACACTGCGGAAGGAAGCAGCACTGCTTATCGATGAAAAGCCCGTTGCTAATGCCAGCAATATTCCGGTTCAGCGTCCCGGAGCCAGGATACTTGATGATGAAGCAATCTATACCCGGCGAAAAAAAAGCGTATTTATAATAGGGAACCTGAAACATGCAACAGATAGTACAGGAGCTATATCTTTCGAATTAACAGGGACTGCCTTCGCATTGAGCGCCGATGGTCTGTGTGCAACCAACTACCATGTGCTCAAAAATATTATCGGGCACGAAAGCCCGGAAAAAGTGAAAGACAGTGTCTTTTTTATTATGACCCCGGATAACCAGGTTTACTTTATCGACAGTATACTTGCTTATTCGCAGAATAATGATCTGGCTGTGTTCCGGGTAAATACCAATGGCAGGCAGCTGCAACCTATTCCCTTTGGCAAGCCGGCGCAGGTAGGGGCAACCGTGTACTGCATCTCCCATCCTCTCGGATATTTTTACTATTTCAGCAAAGGCATCGTGGCCAGGAATGTAACGGTGGCCAGTGGGCAGGCGGCGGCAGGTTATAACCCAAATGGCAAACCGCCCATCCGTATGGAAATCACCGCCGATTATGGAATAGGCTCAAGCGGGGGACCAATATTGGATAAATACGGTAACCTCGTTGGGATCGTTTCCTCCACTGCCGCAGTCGGAACCAGTACACTGGATGCAACAGGAAATATTTCCGGGCATCAGCAAATGGTAGTGAGGGACACTTCTCCGTTGATAGCGTTGAAAGGGCTGCTGGGCCAGTAAGGGCATCTGCTTTGTTACAGCGATATTATCCGGGATATCCATTTAGTATTCGCCTACATCCGGTGTATATTTTTGCAGTCAATAACATCAGTGTCTCTGAGGCCTTGTTGCTCCGGTTCAAGGGTGTGCCGTAAATTAGTAACGATAAGTCAGCTCCAACAAAAAAGTAATATCACGCTTTGACAGCATATTTAGATGATCTGAAATTTATGGGATCAAGTTGAAAAGTTGGGGGATAGTTAAAAAAATAGTTTTTTTGCGTCCAACTAAGATTGATAGCCGTGGATAAGAATTTTAGCCTTCTGATAGAGGCGTTGCTGCCAGAAGGGATTTTATATTACTTCGAGATAACTGATGCTTCTCAAACTGAGACTGAAATAAGTATTTATTTAGAAGAAAGGAATATTGTTCCCGCTGAGCATCAGCATAAAAAACTTCACGCCAAGGACTTCCTTCCTCCCGTTGCTGTTCAGGATTTTCCTATCCGCCGCAAGAAGGTCACTTTATATGTAAAGCGGCGGCGGTGGGAGGTTGTAGCTACCGGAGAAACAGTAACAAGAGATTGGGAAATAGTGAAAAAAGGAACGCGAATGACATTGGAATTCGGTTATTTTTTAAAAGGATTACTTAGATAATCACCCCATCAGTCCCGTTCAACTGGGCCATCTTTACAATGTTGACGGTAAACAACTTGGCCAACAATACAAACATCATTTAAGTGATTTTTCCAGTTGGGAACAGAAAGAACATGCTGCCCAGTGGATGCTTTTTGAACAAAACATTGGCACCGCTTTAAGTATAGACGAGACCGCCTTTGCCAGTGGAGAGCTGTATACCATTGTTACTAATAAGCTGGCCAAGGGCCGTAAAGGTTCAATAGTGGCTATGATCAAGGGTACTCAGTCTGAATTTCTGAAAGAAGTCCTGTTTAAAATCCCTAAACGCCTGCGCCAGAAAGTACAGGAAGTTACCATCGATATGTCTGGTAGCCTCAATAGCGCTGTTAAAGCCTGTTTTCCTAATGCCCATCGGGTAATAGATCGCTTCCATGTACAACACCTGGCTTTTGAAGCGGTGCAGGAAATAAGAATAAAGCATCGCTGGGAAGCCCTGGAACAGGAAAATCAGGAGTATGAGCAAGCCAAACGGGCAGCTGTAAAGTATGAGCCCCTCAGGCTACCTAATGGCGACACGGTCAAACAGCTGTTAGCCAGAAGCCGATACTTGCTGTTTAAACATCCCAGACTATGGACCAGAGAACAGCAGCAGAGAGCAGAATTATTATTCAGCCACTATCCCCTCATTCATAAATCCTATCAGCTATCGCTACGACTGGGTGAGGTTTACAGACAGTGTAAGTGTAAAGAAGAAGCTTTTAAAAAGCTGGCTTTGTGGTATAATGACGTGGAAGCAGCGGGGATATTATCCTTCAAGACCGTTGCCAGGACTATTAGAACTCATTATCTGGGCATTCTGAACTTCTTCAATAATAGAGCTACAAATGCCGCCGCAGAATCTTTCAATGCTAAAATAAAGTCCTTTAGAAACGCCCTAAGAGGGGTTCGGGATGTAGAATTCTTTCTTTACAGATTGACTAAACTGTATGCTTAAAAATTATGGAGATCCCCCAACTTTTCAACTTGATCCCACAAAACGCTGTATGCACCTGCTGAGGCAACCGAACAGATTAACATCATGAACGCATTGAAGGCATAAATTCTTAGTCTACCGGCGAAGGTAATGTACGATTACACTGTCGCCGTCAGTTATTACTTATAACTTGTTCCG
>NZ_DATCRD010000061.1:0-24076 GCF_036569185.1 Chitinophaga sp. | reverse complement strand
GGCCGATTTAGCGCCCAGCGCGTTTAATATCTCCCCGCCATACTCATCTATTTCCTTTGCGGTCATGCCCGGCCTGGCGTAATTCCTCATTTCTTTGAGAGTAACTGCTACTGCTTCACTCACCTTTTTCATGCCATCGAGTTCCGCTTCTGTAGTTATAGACATCTTTTTTTCCTTAAAAGTACTGATAAAAAAATAAAGCCTGCAAACTGCAGGCTTTATCCGTTTACTCACATTTACTTCTGCGCAAGACAGGAATCATTGAATATACTTCACAGGCACTTCGTCTGTAAGCCATACGCCATTATCAGAGAGATAAAATACGATCCCGTCTCTATGCATATCCCCGCTCCGGATGGTGAGGATATGCGGTACTCCTCTCCTGCTGCCCACCTTTTCGGCGGTAGCCCTGTTATCGGTAAGATGCACATGCTGCCGGTTCATTTTCTGCAAACCAGTTTTACGTATGTTGTCCATAAACCTCGCTACGGTGCCATGGTAAAGGAATTCCGGCGGTATGGCCGTGGGCAGGTCCAGCGATATATCCAGGGAATGGCCCTGGTTGGCGCGGATCATTGTTTTATCTTCATTAAAGGAAAAACGCTGCTTATCATTTTCTGCCACCGTTCTTTCCAGTTCCTCCATGGTAAAATGATGTCCGTGCGCTTTGCATTGCTGCAGGAGCGTGCTCACGTTTGCCCAGCCCTGGGCATCAAGCGTGAGTTGTATAGTGTCCGGGCTATGCCGGAGAATAAAGCTCAGTAGTTTACTGATAGATCTGTTGTTCATGTTATTTAAATTGATCCCTCACTACCATGAGCGCGTAACCGAGCAGGTTATGCCCTCGCCATAGCAGGGGATTTTCCACGTTTTCGTTGGAGGCCGACATGCCAATGCCCCATATACGGTCCATAGGACTGGCTTCCACCAATATGCGATCGTGTGTGTTAATTAAAAAAGTTTTCATTGCCGGGTGCTGTGAAAATTTGTGATGGTTCCCTTCCACTACCAGGTCAAATTTATGCGCATCCCAGGTAGCCGGGTCAAAGTTTTTTACCTGTCTTCCCAGCTTCTTGGCTTCATCCGGTGAACCTGCAAGCAGGATTCTCTGCAGCGTGGCGTTATCATTGAACAGCCGTGCCTTTCCTGCCATCATCCAGTGCTCTGCCGTTTTATAGGTAACACTGTTTACCGTGAATGGCGAAGGCCACCACTGGCTGAAACAGCTTTGGGTAATGCTGCCATCCGCAGAGGGACGGTGGCCCCAGAAAAAGATGAATTTTATTTTTTCCTTGGCCTGATACTTCGTGATCAGCCAGTTGTTATCGTACTTCATTGTAAGCAAATTTATGATTGAATGCCTGTCTGTTTACCTGTTTATCCGATGTATCATATACTGCAAATACGACCTGGCGGAATGCATGTTTGAACGTATCGTTATGCAGCAGATGATGGGCAAACCATCGGGCAATATCGTTTGGATCGTTCCTGAATACGCCGCAGCCCCAGGCGCCCAGCACCAGGGTGGTTTGGCCATGCACCACTGCTACGGACAACAATTTCTCAATCCTTGCCAGCATTACCGGTTCCATCTCTTCCAGCCGTTCCGGATCATTATTCCTCAGCGCCCCTGCATTTACAGCGGGGGAAGTGAGCACCGCCACGCAATAATGCTGGTCGAGCAACTGGTCGTTATCGTCCCGGAAAACAGGTACCTGCGGGGTATAGATCATCTGGTCTGTATACAGCAGGTTGCTGTGATGCCGGTTGAAATCATACATTTCCTGTTTTGTTCTCAGGCTGGCATATAGTCCACTGGCTCTTGCCAACGCTTCTTCCTGTGCCTGTGCGCCACCGAGAAAACCGCCGCCCGGATTTTTTGCCGAAGCAAAGTTGAGGCAGCATACTTCGTTTATACCTTCTGCAGTTACCAGCCTGCGGGCTGCGGCGAAAGTAGTTTCACCGGTAACACTGATACTAACAGGTGCATGTTTCACTGATTGCAGCAGCTGATCACGTTGTTTAAACAGGGTATCAAAATCATCCGGTTTATATAATACCGTATTGTCAACAGCGGTTTGCAGGTCTTTGCTGATATCTACCTGTTTATGATGCCGGTTCATGTAATGGCCTGCTTCCAGTATATCCAATGTTTCGTATGCGATGGCCATTCTTTGATTTTTGTTCATGTTGTTTTAGTTTTTCACCGGCGCAGGAATGTTGGCAGGGTTAACAGTTCCGTTGCACAAGTGCAGGGTTATAATTTGTTTACGTCATTATGACGCAAAGTAAAGAAATATTTTTCTAATGCGGATATTTTTTTTTCGGGAGATAAGAAAAGAAACAGCACTCGGAGTCATTAAAGCGCATCCCTGCATCTAGGGGAAACCTAATTTCAACCTGGAGCCGATATATGTCATTATAATGGCTTTCCTGTTTTTTTGCAGCAGGCAAACAGTTGAATGCCTCGTTTTATGCAGGTTTATTGTGTATGGAGACTGCAATGGTGATTCCGCTGAGAGCCGCGTGTAAACTGGCTCAGATAGTAAATGATAGCGCTTTCCTTAGGTATGAACTAAAGTGTGGTTCTCTTTGGGTGTGCTGCAATGCTGTCCGCTCTTCGCTTTATAAGATCGTACCCTTCCCTGTCCCAGCTTTTACTGTCATTTTCCAGGAAGAGCAATAAATCATCCAGGGGTTTTCCTTTCAAAGCCACGTATATAGGCATACCAGCCCTATTGTACTCTTCAGACAATTTATTGGCATACTTATCTCCCCCGGCCTTCACCTTTGCATTGTTAATAATATACTTCTCCAGCCAGCTGCGGGGACGACGGGCAGTGACATGTCCCAATGGCGGGCCTGTCAGCCGCTTGTTGGTGGTGCTATGGCATGCCGCGCAGTTCACCATAAAAATATTCTTCCCGTTTTTAATTCTTGCCGGAAGGTCATCCTGGAAAGGGTCCAGCCGGCCGGAATATAGCGCTTCTGCCCGAAGATCAGGGCGATCATAAACTTTATCCACTGCGTTCATATTACAGACCCGGCAGGCTATCAGTACAAAAGGTACCAGGTATCTTTTCATAGTACAGGTATTGAGATACGAAGTTACAATCGTTTAGCCGTTACATTTATAGCAACCTGTATCCTTCTTATCATGAACGTATAAAAAGCTGAATGGACTTCCAGTCAGAATTCCATCTTTCAAAAATAAATTTGGAATTCAATTGTGTACAATCTAATTTTACACAATAAAATAAAAGCACTCATGGAAAAGATCGAAAAGTTATACACAGCGCACGCCAGCGTTACCGGCGGCAGAAACGGACATATTGTATCTTCAGACGGCGTACTGGACCTTGAAGTAAGAATGCCAAAGGAACTGGGCGGCAGCGGCGGCGCCTATACCAACCCGGAACAATTGTTTGCAGCGGGTTATGCCGCCTGTTTTGATGGCGCCCTCAACCTGGTGATCAGAACAGATAAAGTAACTGCAGGCACTACACAGGTAAACGCAGAAGTTAGCATCGGCAAGAACAATAATGGCGGTTATGGGTTATCAGTAAAACTACTGGTGGCTATCCCGGGCGTAGAAAGGGAACTGGCACAGCAACTGCTGGAAAAAGCACACCAGATATGCCCTTACTCCAATGCTACCCGTGGTAATATTGAAGTAGCGTTATCACTGATCTAAACTTCATTTTATGAAAGTATTAATCGTACTGACATCGCACGATGAACTGGGGAACACCGGTCATAAAACCGGTTTCTGGGTAGAGGAATTTGCCGCTCCCTACTATGTGCTGGCAGATGCCGGGGCCGAGGTGACCCTGGCTTCTCCCAAAGGCGGGCAACCACCCATAGATCCTAAAAGTGAGCTGCCTGAATTCCAGACGGAAGCTACTACCCGCTTTAAACGGGATGAAGCGTTGCAGCAAAAGCTGGCAGCTACCATGAAGCTCAACGAGGCAAACGCCTCCGACTACGACGCGGTATTTTATCCCGGCGGTCATGGCCCCCTGTGGGACCTCGCCAATGATCCCGCTTCAGTGTCATTGATTGAAACTTTTTACCGGCAGCATAAACCAGTGGCATTTGTATGCCACGCTCCCGCTGCCCTGCTCAGGGTAAAAGACGCGGATGGTGCGCCGCTGGTAAAAGGAAAAGAAGTAACCGGTTTTAGTAATACAGAAGAAGAAGCGGTACAGTTAACCAACGTAGTGCCGTTCCTGTTAGAAGATGAATTAAAGCAACTGGGCGGAATTTACAGCAAAGGAAAGGACTGGCATTCCTATGCGCTGAAAGACGGCCTGCTGATCACCGGTCAGAACCCGGCATCCTCCGCAGCAGTGGCACAGATATTAATGGAAACATTAGCTTAATTTTGGGTTGCTAAATATGCCGCCTTGAAACAACAACTGAAATTATCAAATCAACTTTGCTTCTCATTTTATGCCTTGTCGAGGCTGGTAACTTCACATTACCAGCCTTTACTTGGCCCCCTGGACCTCACCTACCCGCAATACCTGGTGATGCTGGCGTTGTGGGAGCATGAAATTTTATCGGTAAAAGCACTGGGCCGGCTGCTCATGCTGGATTCCGGTACATTAACGCCGTTATTAAAAAGGCTTGAAGCAAAAAAGCTGATCAAACGCATGCGCAGCAAAGAAGATGAACGGATTGTAAACATACAGCTGACGGCGGCCGGGAAACAACTGCAGCAACAGGCTACAGATATCCCCGAAAAAATGAGCTGCAGCATGGGATTTACCGCTGAGGAATTCAATACCCTTAAACCAATGATCGATATTATCCTGCAAAGACACGCAACAGAATAAACACACTGCTGTTTTACAGTCGCTACACCTCCATACATCACCGGCTGTGATACCAGCCTGGTAAAATTCAGGCAGCCCGCAAAGGTCCGCATTAACCCGCACGCATATTAATTAAAGACAGGTTATAATTTCTTCGGCTGAATGATTATCTTTCTCTCCTATAGTTCTGTAAACCTTATTTAATTGTTCCACGCTATGGAGAATTTCAACATTAACCGTCGCCGTTTCCTGAAGGGAGCCACGGCTACATTGGCGCTTTCTGCTATCGGCGCCAGCGCACTGGATTTTATTAACCCGGCCAAACCCTTGCGGGTAGCGCTGATTGGCACCGGATGGTATGGTAAAAGCGATTTATTCCGCCTGATCCAGGTGGCGCCGGTAAAAGTAGTAGCCCTTTGTGATGCAGATAAAAATATGCTCCAGGCAGCGGCGGAAATGGTGCGCAAACGGCAGGCCTCCGGTGAAACGCCCCGCCTGTATGCCGATTACCGCAAACTGTTATCAGAGAACGAACTGGACATTGTATTAATAGGCACCCCGGATCACTGGCATGCCCTTCAAACCATTGAAGCGCTGAAAGCCGGCGCCAATGTATATGTGCAAAAGCCCATCAGCGTGGATGTTATAGAAGGAGAAGCCATGGTAGCCGCCGCCCGGAAATATAACCGTGTGGTACAGGTGGGCACACAGCGGAAAAGCACTCCCCATCTCATTGATGCAAAAAAAAATATTGTAGACGCCGGCCTGCTTGGTAAAATATCACACGTGGAAATGTGCTGCTACTACCATATGCGCAACAACGGCAATCCACCGGTACAGGCGGTGCCGGAGTATTTCGATTATGAAATGTGGACAGGCCCCGCTCCCCTGCGGCCATATGACGGGCTCCCACACGTGCGCTGGTGGCGTACTTTTATGGAGTATGGCAATGGCATCATGGGCGATATGTGCGTGCATATGTTCGACACGGTACGCTGGATGCTGCACCTCGGATGGCCTAAACGCATCAGCTCCACCGGTGGCATTTATGTACAGAAAGAAGGCAAATCAAATATCGCCGATACACAGTCGGCCATTTTTGAATACGACGGGCTCAACTGTGTATGGCAGCACCGTACCTGGGGCACCCCTGCTGATCCCAAATACCCCTGGTCGTTTAAACTATACGGGGAAAAAGGCACGCTGGCAGCCAGTACTATGTCGTACGACTTTATCCCCGAAGGCAATGGCACCCCCATTCACAAAGATGTGGTATACGAAAAGGAAAAGTACCCGGAAGACCTTACCGAACCCGCTATTGAGCTGAATGCCGCACCGGCTACGCGCCTGCATATGCTGGATTTTCTCGGCGCTATAAAAAATGGCGGCAGACCCGTAGCTGATATTGAAGAAGGGCATATTTCCACCGCCAGCTGTATCCTCGCCAATATATCCATGCAAACAGGACGGCCTGTGATATATGATCCGCAAAAAAAGATCATTACCGGCGATCCCGCCGCCACCGCATTATTGCAGCGGCCGTACAGGGATCCATGGAAACACCCGGTGGTTTAATACCAGTATTGTTTGGGTAAATCAATAAAGCATGGAAAGGGTCAAAGCCCCGATAGTTAGCATGTTGGGGCTACGACACTTTAAATTATCAAGATCGGTGTTAACCACATAGCCCGTAAACATAGCTGCCGTACTCTTACTTTTTTAAGTAATTTCTGACAGAAAACAGAGACGTGAAGGATTCCTTGTACCCCTTTCACCCGTTTTAAATAAAATCACGTCTCTAATAGATATCAAATGCTACGTTATGAAGCTAATTCCACCCAAATGGAGTCCTTTCCTGCAAGGACTGTTACTCTTCTTTTGGCTTAACCTGCCGGTTACTTTTGCCCAGGGGCAGAAACAGGTTACCCTGAAAAGCGGGAACACCGCCATCAGCCTGGCAGAGATCTTCAAAGCCATCCGGCAGCAAACCGGTTACACCGTTTTTTATGACAACCTTATCCTGAATGATAAGGAAAAAATGAAAGTAGACTTCAACGGAAGCGATTTACCGGCAGTACTTAGTACTGTACTGAAAGATAAAAATATAGGGTGGATCTTCAATGATACCTACATCATCCTGAAAAGGAAGGACAATGCCGCCGGTCCTTCTTCCAAACAGGAAAAGCTGCAGGGCAGGGTAACGGACGATACCGGGCAACCCTTAGCCAGGGCGTCGGTAAGGATCAAACACACCACGGCGGCTGCGCTTACAGATGCGAACGGTTATTTCGCCATTGCTTTGCCGGAACCTGCCGGCATTTTACAGATCGGCTTTATTGGATATGAGCCACTGGAAGTACCGGTTCAGGATATGCGTTTCCAGGATATAAAACTAAAGCCGGCTAACAGTGGCCTCAACGAAGTAATTGTGATCGGATATGGTACTACCACCCGCAAAGATCTCACCGGCTCCGTGGGCAAGGCCAATGTGGAAGATATGCAGAAGGCGCCAGTGGCCTCTTTCGACCAGGCGTTGGCAGGTCGTATTGCCGGCGTGGAAGTAAGTTCCAACGACGGACAGCCAGGCGCTGCCTCCCGGATCGTGGTACGGGGAAGCTCGGTGAGCCAGGATGCCTCTCCCCTGTTTGTAATTGATGGTTTTCCTATTGAAAACATGGATATCAACTCCATCAACCCGAATGATATCGCCTCCCTGGAAGTTTTGAAAGATGCTTCTTCTATTGCCATTTACGGCGCAAGAGGCGCCAACGGGGTGATCATCATCAACACAAAAAGAGGAAAATCAGGTCCCCCCAGAGTTACTTACAGCTATGCGCTGGGCATGCAGCAAATCACAAAGAAAATGGAGATGCTCAGTCCTTATGAATTTGTAAAACTGCAACTGGAGCTGGATAGTATCAGGAGCACCCCTACCACACCTGTCAATACCAATGCACTTATTTACCTTGATCCCGCGCATGGTATTACCTTGGACTCCTATAAGAACACCCCGGGATACGATTGGCAGGACCTGCTGCTGAGAACCGGCATTACGCAAAATCATTCATTGAATATCAGCGCAGGCACCGCAGATACCCGGTATTCCATCAGTGGCTCTTATTACGATCAGAAGGGAATTATCATTAATACCGGCCTGAAAAGATACGACGGCAAATTCACACTCGACCAGCGGCTGAATAAAAACTTACGGATGGGCATTACCGCCGGGTATTCCAATTCCACTTCCTATGGCACCATACCTGCAGCAGCTGCCAGCGGCGGTGTAGTACAAGGCATGTGGCAGTACCGGCCTGTTTCAGGCGTAGGCAACCAGGATCTGCTCACTGAAATAATCGACAGCCTGGGGCTGGAAGAATTCAACAACGGCAACTCAAATGCCACACTGGGAAACAACCTTGTAAATCCCCTGCTGCAGGCGCAGAACGAATACCGGAAAAACATCAACAACACGGGTACCATTAATGCTTTCCTGGAATATACCTTCCTGAAAAAATTCAGGCTGAAGATCTCCGGCGGTTATAACGCCACCAACCTCAAATCGGAAACCTTTTATAACTCACAAACACAACAGGGCAATTTATTCCGGAATAAAGCAGGCGCCGTACCCAATACAAACGGTATTAACGGCACTATCAACAACCAGTTGAACAGTAATTATCTCAGCGAAAATATCCTGAACTATAGAACTACTATCGGGAAAAAACATGTGATTGATGCCCTGGCTGGTTTCACCTATCAATACGCCACAAACAATTATACCGGTTTCAAATCTATCAATGTGCCACAGTCGACCGAATACCTGGGCATTAAAAGCATTGGTGGTGGAACCGCCACCATGCCTTATTCGGGCGGTTCGCGCTGGCAGCTCTTCTCTTTTCTGGGCCGGCTGAATTATGCCTTTGAAGATAAATACCTGTTCACCGCCACCGCCCGGTCGGACGGCTCTTCAAAATTCGCTGCAGGCAAACAGTGGGGATATTTTCCCTCCGGGGCCTTTGCCTGGCGATTCACGGAGGAGCCTTTCACAACAGGCTTACGGTCAATACTGAATGATGGTAAGTTCAGGGTCAGCTATGGCAGTGTAGGCAACAACAAGGTAGGCGATTTCAGCTATCTCGCCACCCTGGCCGGCGGCACACAGTTCGCCTATCCTTTCAATAATTCCTATACACGGGGCACCGTACCGTTTGGTAACGGCAATCCTGATCTCACCTGGGAAACCACCACAGAACTGGATCTGGGGCTGAACCTCAGCTTCTTCCACGACCGGATCTCCATTGATGCAGATTATTACAACCGGAAAACAAAAAATTTCCTGCTGTTGGTACAAATCCCTTATTTCGCCGGTTACAGTATTACTTCCTTCAATTCCCAATATCAAAACACCGGGCAGATCAGCAATAAAGGTGTTGAGCTCACCATCAACACCATTAATATCAAAGGAAAAAACTTTAACTGGAGCAGTAGCTTTAACATCAGTTTTAATAAAGGGAAGATCGATAAATTTTATGATGGCCTCGAAGTAATGCAAACGCGTTATGACATGCCAGGCGGCAACTACACCACTGGCTGGATTGCAAAAGTAGGCGCACCCATCTCCCAGTTCTATGGCTATAAATGGGCCGGCGTTTACCAGTATGATGATTTTGTTAAACAAGGCAATGGTACCTATATCCTGAAAAACGGCGTGCCTGGCTATTCTCCTAATATTCAGCCCGGTGATCCGAAATACAGGGATATTAATGGCGATGGCGTAGTGGACGCTAACGACCAAACTACGTTAGGTAGCCCGCTTCCTGTTCATACCGGCGGATTCTCCAATAATTTCAACTATAAAAATTTCTACCTGAATATTTTCCTGCAATGGAGTTATGGCAATGAAATATTAAACGCCAACAGGATGGCCTTTGCTTCCACCGGTGGCTATTTCCCGAATGGCAACCAGTTTGCAGAATATGCAAATAGATGGACTCCTGACAATCCAACCAACGACGTGCCCAGGGCATTGTACAACAACAGGGGCGATGCCGGCAGCACCACGCCTAAAATAAGCTCCCGTTACATAGAAGACGGCTCCTTTCTGCGGCTCAAAACTATTTCACTGGGGTACGACCTGCCATCGGAATTTATCCGTCGCGCAGGCTTCAAAGGTTTGAAGACATACATTGCAGCACAAAATATTTTCACCATCACCAAATACTCGGGGATTGATCCGGAAGTGTCCTCTTTCAGAGCGCAAAACCCTGCCAATGCGCCCGGAGCCACTCCCGGTGTTACCGTTACCAGTGGAACGGGGTATACCTTCCTCCAACCAAGCAGCAGTTATACCGCCTTATCCGGCGGGCTCGATTATACGGCTTATCCACGCGCCTTTACACTCAGTTTTGGTATTACCGCTACTTTCTGATTCGATGTTTAAAATGATGTTATGAAAACTTTTCAGCAATTACTACTTCCACTCATCTGCATACTGGCAGCTTCCTGTAAAATGGATGTAAGCCTGGACCCTCCTACCTTTCGTCCTATTACGTTTACAACGGAAGCACAAATGGATGAACAGGTGGCCGGCATGTATAATATTCTTCAGCAGGACGCCGTGTATGGCTTTGGTTTATGGGGCTATATCAACGCCGGCGCCGACGAAAGCTTCCGTGTCAACGCAGGATACAGCACCTTCCTCACAGAGTTTTATCATATCAGCAATACAGAACCCAATATACTCCTGCTCTGGAGAAATTTGTATAAGGGTATAGAAAATGCGAATGTGCTCCTCGATGCCGCCGACAGACCACAGATGGATGAAACCAAACGTTCACAGATTAAAGGCCAGGCCAGGTTCCTGAGAGCTTATTATTTTTACCTGCTGGTGGTCCATTTCGGGGATGTGCCATTTAAAACAATGCTGGCTACAGATATGGGCACCAACTTTAATCTTCCCCGTACGCCCTCAAAAGATATTTACCCTTTTATTGTGAAAGAAATGATAGCAGCCGATAGCCTGGTGCCAAAAATGGCCCAGGTGAACACGCCTACCATCGTTACGCAATCGGCCGTGGAAGCTATTCTTGCAAGAGTATATCTCTCAATGGCCGGCAACCCCATCAATGACGTGGCGCGTTATAAAGACGCCCTGTTCTGGGCACAAAAGCTGATCAATTCAAATGTGCACAGCCTGAATAGTTCACCACATCCGCTTTATCCCACTACCCCGGCATACGCCCGCATTTTTATCAACAAAATGCAGAATAACATGAATGATAACAGCAACCCTGAAAGTATATGGGATGCTGCATTCTTATCCAAGTCAAATGTTACAGGTTCCTATGCGGGCACCGGCTACCTCGTTACACAACAACTTGGCGCCGTAATGGGCGTGTACTGCCCCGATGCAGGCATCACCGGCGTAAATGGTTATTCACCCGGCACTTACAGGGTGCATCCCGGTTTATACAATCTTTATGGCCCCGGCGATCAACGGAGAGACTGGGCTATTGCTCCCTATATGTATAAAAGCGCTGCCACCACCCGGTATTATACGCTCACCGTCAACATCACCGGCAATGGCACCGGCGCCGCTGCCACCGCTTACACCAATGCACAGGGAGCCATCACTTCTGTAGTGATAGATAACCCCGGCAGCGGCTACACGTCCGCACCTGCCATCAGCTTTACGGCTTATGGTACCAACGCCTCTACCAGTCCTGCTGTTACAGCGCCCAATGAAGCCGTAGCTACAGCCACCGTAAGCGGCGGAAAACTTACTGCCATTAATGTAATAACCGGCGGAACGGGTTATCCAACCACATACGACCGCTGTGTAGGCAAATGGAGAAGGGAATACGAGATTAACCTGCCACCCAGCCGCCTGCAGAATAATACTTCCTGTAACTTCCCTATTGTGCGCTATGCAGACGTGTTGCTGATGGCGGCGGAAGCCGCACTCATGGCCAATGGAAGCGCAGACGCAACAGCAGTGGAATATTATAACCAGGTGAGAAGGCGCGCTTACGGATACCCGCCCAACTCGCCGGTCCCGGGTGTTGATGTAACCACCTTCACCATGCAGGATATCATGGATGAACGCTCCCGTGAACTCTGCTTTGAAGGTATTCGCCGGCAAGACCTGATACGCTGGGGTAAAATGACGCAGGCCATGCAGCAGGTGCTGATCAACAACGATACCTACGCTCCCACCAACTACGTGACACCCGCAGGTGTGGCCGCCACCAATTTCCTGTCTGATCCGCAAAAGTATTCATTGTTGCCTATCCCCGGCGGTGAAATAGTGCTGGACCAGCTATTAACACAAAACCCCGGATGGCAATAAAAACTGATTAAACAAAATAGTATGAGATCCATTATATATTACTTCCTCGCCGCTGTTATGTTTACGGGCTGCCGCAGAGACGAAGCGGCTATACCCGACTTTAACGTGAATACTGATCAGCTGGCCTATAAGGCAGGCGACTCCATTACATTCTATTTTTCCGGCAATGCAGGCGCCATTGTTTTCTTCTCCGGAGAAACAGGAAAGGCATATGAAAACCGTAACCGGAAATTGATGCCCGGTGTGGAGCGACTGGTGTTTCAAACATCCATGCAGCAAGGCCCGGTGCCGCCAAATCCCTGCCCGGATTCCCTGCAACTGCTGATTTCAACCAACCTGGAAGGTTACGATGCAGCACATATCAACAAAGCCACCTGGACAAATATCACCAGCCGCAACAGCAAATGGCCCAAATCACTGGCTACCACCTTTACTACCTCCGATTCTATTGATATATCAGATTTCAATAAAGCAGATAAAGTGAACATCGCCTTTCGCGTGCTAAACAAAAAAACCGGTGTGATGCCGCAAAGAAAATGGATAATCCAAAACCTTACGCTGTATAACAGCCTGCCTGATAGTACCAACACCCCACTGTTTACAAATTTTTCCAACACCGGGTGGGTACAGGCCAGCCTGCTTAATGACAGCGAACCGGGAACAGCTGAAAACAAGTACAACGGCTTCAACGCCTGGAACGTAGGTACATGGAACGTTTCTGCGGCCGACAGTATCCGGAACAGCAACGGTATTCCTATCAGAACCAGCTACCCGATCACGTTTAATCCTGGTACCAATGTTAATAACGACGATAACGACGACTGGCTGATCACATCTGCCGTAGATTTAAAAACGACCAGGCCGGATGTAGGTGTGGTGGTACAGAACGAAGTAGCATTAAAGCCGGCCACCTTCAAATATGCTTTTAAAAAAGCAGGCACCTACCAGGTTACTTTTGTGGCTACAAATAACAGCCTGGATGACAGCAAGAGCAATGTTAAACAACTGACATTAAAAATTCTACCCTGACATAAAATATGATACGATCTTTTCTCCCGGCCATCCTTGCGCTGCTGCTCGTTCCGCTAACACTGCCTGCGCAGGTAACACCCGCTGGTGGCTGGCTGCTACAGGACGCTTCAAAAGTGCCGCAGCCGGGCGAAGCAATAGCACAACCCGGTTTTTCTACCAATGGCTGGTATCCTGCCGTAGTACCCGGAACAGTGCTCACCACCCTGGTACACAACAACGTATACCCGGAACCGTTATATGGCGAAAATAACCGCCCTGAAAGGATTCCCGAAACTCTCTGTCGCACCAGCTGGTGGTATCGTACGGAAATAAAAATACCGGCATCTTACAAAAATAAAAACACCTGGCTGCACTTCAGTGGTATTAACTACACTGCACAGGTGTGGGTGAACGGGAAAAATACCGGGGAGATACGTGGCGCTTTTGCAAGGGGCATCTTTGATATTACCAGCGCCGTAAAGCCCGGAGAAACCGCGGCGATAGCCGTATTGATATCACCGCAACCCAATCCCGGCGTGCCACACGAACATACCATTGCGCAGGGCATGGGCAAAAACGGCGGCGTCACTGCTACAGATGGCCCAACATTCCTCTGTAGTATAGGCTGGGACTGGATGCCGGCGATCCGCGACCGGAACACCGGCATCTGGCAACCTGTATATCTCAATGCTACCGGTCCTGTACTTGTGAAAGATCCCCTGGTCACTACCGACCTCCCACTGCCTGCACTGCATACAGCGGATGTAAAAATTGCCGCCACTGTACAAAATATCACAGACCAGCCACAGCAAGGCATATTAAAAGGCGCCTTCGGCAACATTAGCTTCAGTGAACCCGTGACGCTACCTCCTCACAGCAGCCGGCGGATCATCTTTGACCCGGCCGCACTGCCGCAATTAAAAATAAAACAACCCAGACTTTGGTGGCCTAATGGCTATGGCCCGCAAAACTTATATACCCTCCAATTACAGTTTAATATCCAGGGAAAGGTATCAGATGAACAACAACTTGACTTTGGTATCCGTGAAATCAGCTATAGCACACCTTCTTCAGAAGATCTCACTATTTCGGTTAATGGTGTAAAGATTTTTTGCAAAGGCGGTAACTGGGGCATGGATGAAGCCATGAAACGTATTCCAAAAGAACGGCTGGAAACGCAGATCCGCATGCACAGGCAGGCGCATTACAATATCATCCGCAATTGGGTAGGACAAAGCACCAGCGAAGACCTGTATGCGCTTTGCGATAAATACGGCCTCATGATATGGGATGAGTTTTTCCAACCCAATCCTTCCGATGGCCCCGACCCCGCCGATATAAATCTGTACCTTGCCAACGTACGGGAAAAAATGCTGCGCTTCCGTAATCATCCCTCTGTTATACTCTGGTGCGCCCGCAATGAAGGCAACCCGCCTAAAGCAATAGACGATTCACTGCGTAGTATTATGGCTGAACTGGAGCCACTGCGACTGTATCAGCCCAGTTCTACCTCCGGTCGCGGTGTGCATTCCGGGGGGCCCTATTATACCCGCAAGCCTTCGGAGTATTATGTTTTCACCGAGTCCTTCAAAACAGAGATCGGCAGCTTCTCTATTCCAACATTAGAATCAGTACAGGGCATGATGCCGCAAAAAGACTGGGAAGTGATCAACGATGACTGGGCGGAACATGACCTCGCTACAAAATATTACCGTAATATGATCGCGAAACGCTTTGGCGAAGTAGCCAACCTGGCTGATTTTGTAAGGAAATCACAACTGGCCAACTATGAATCGTTCCGCGCAATGTATGAAGGCCGTAATGCAAAAATGTTTAACCCATCTACCGGTGTGATCACCTGGATGAGCAATCCCGCACAACCAAGTTTTGTATGGCAGCTGTACCACCACGACCTGGAGCCCAATGCCGCCCTGTTCGCCGTTCAGAAAGCCTGTGAACCGGTGCATATTCAACTGAACGAAAAAGAAGGGAATATACAGGTGATCAATAACGGCCCGGCCACCTTAAAAAATGCGCACGCACATCTTACCATATTCAATGCAGATGGCGCAGTTGTACTGCAACAGGATTATAACGTTACCGCTTTACCCGCTGCTGCAACGGATCTTGGAGCTGTGCAATGGCCGGCTGATTTGTCGCCGGTTCACTTTGTAAAACTAACCCTGCACGATACCACCGGCGCCCTGCTGTCTGATAATTTCTACTGGAATACACTTCCACTTGGATCAGACCAGCTAACGGATCTTGAAAAGATACCTGTGGTCACACTCACGGCAACGGTTAAACGCCGCCGCATGCAAAACAAATGTTTGCTGGATATAAGCCTGCATAACCCATCTACCCATATAGCAGTGATGACGCACCTGCAGCTGCACCGCCAGGATGGCGACCGGGTGCTGCCGGTTTTTTATTCTGATAATTATGTTTCCCTTATTCCCAACGAAACAAAAACAATTACCGTGGAAGCGAGCGAAGCAGCCCTGCAAGGCAGTAAGCCGCTGGTATTGGTAGATGGCTTTAATGTAAATGTAAAAGCGCACAACGATCCGGATGCAGCCATTGCACTGAATGAAAATGCACAGGTGAACCATTGGCCCATCACTCATTTGCCACGGCCGGACAGCACTATACAAAAAAAATAAACGCATGTTGACATCACGACGGGACTTCCTGAAATTAACCACACTCGGCAGTACAGGCTTGCTGTTATCGCCTGTCGGCGCATGGGCAGGCGTTTATAAAAATGAACTGACAACATTGAGTGAACAGCTGCTGCAACAATGGGGCGAAGGGTTGCTGGCATTACAGGTAAACCAGCCACTGGTAAAAGGATTACATGGTGGGATACTGTGCCCTGCCTGCGCCACCATACATGGCCGCTGTGGTGATGCCATCTTCCCGTTATTATATCTCGCCAATAAAAACAAAGAGCAAAAATATATAGATGCAGCCATCCGTTTGTACAACTGGATGGAGCACATGGTAAGCGCTCCTGACGGCGCCTGGGTGAACGAAGTAAGCGTGAGCGACTGGAAAGGCATTACAGTGTTTGGCGCTACCAGTCTTGCAGAAGCGCTGATCCATTTTGAACACCTGCTGGATAAACCCGTACAAACGCAATGGAAAAACAGGCTACAAAAAGCAGGTGATTATCTCTATAAAAATTTTACTATTAACACCGGTAATATCAATTACCCCATTGCCGGTAGTTATGCTTTGTGCCTGATAGGCACCTATCTCCAACAACCCCATTTTGTTACCAAAGGTAAAAGCCTGGCAAAGGAAAGCCTGGCCTGGTTTACTGCCAACGGCCTGATATATGGTGAAGGTAAACCCGTTCCGGAAAAAAGCACGAAAGGCTGTTACTCCGTAGACCTGGGCTATAACGTGGAAGAGTCGCTTCCTTCACTGGTGCTGTATGCAAAACTGATAAATGATACCGCGCTGCAGGACCAGTTAACACATTCCCTGAAAGCGCACCTGGAATTTATGTTGCCCGATGGCGGCTGGGACAACAGCTGGGGAACCAGGAATTATAAATGGACCTATTGGGGCAGCAGAACCAGCGATGGCTGCGTGCCTGCCTATGCCCTGATGGCGGACAGTGATCCTGCGTTTTACAAAGCGGCCCTGCAGAATACGCGGCTGCTGGCACAATGCACGCATAATAAATTATTACATGGCGGCCCTCATTATGTGCAACACGGTGTGTTGCCTTGTGTAAGTCACTCGTTGGCACATAGCAAAGCGCTCACCACTGTTTTACTGCATTCCTCTACTATTAAAAGCGCTACCGCCCTGCTCCCACGGGAACGTATATACGGTGTTAAGTCATTCCCCGAAATCAACACCTGGCTGATCTCTGCCGGCAAATGGCGCGGTACCATTACCGGCTACGACCAGGAGTACACTATGAAGGGCGGCCATGCCAGCGGCGGCGCACCGTCGATGCTCTGGCATGAAGACGCCGGCCCCCTGCTTGTGGCAAGTATGAACCGGTACCAGATGGTGGAGAGCTTCAATATGCAGCGGGATAATGATCCGCTGCCGGCCTGTTTTACACCCGGCTTTAAAATAGTTGCGGATGGTACGCTGTACCAGCACACAAACGATCTGAAAGCAACCATTGACTACCGGGAAAATAACGGGCAGATACTGTTTAACACCCGTTCCTTACTGGTAGATGAAAATCAGTTACCAGCCTCTTTTCCTGAATGTGCTGTCAGTTATTCTTTTGAGAAAGAGGTGTTTCGTATCCAGGCTATCGCAAAGAATGAAAAGGCTGTTTATAGTTTACCCGTTATCAGTACGCGCAATGAACCCGTAACGCAGCCTGCAGAAAACAGGCTGGAAATACGCAAAGCGGATAGTATTGTAGAAATAACTGCCAGCGCTCCCATAAAGATAACCCGTGCATTAACGGAGCGGGCTTTCAATTTTGTGCCCGGGCTTGAAGCCATTCCGTTACAGTTTGAAACAAACAATATTGATATAAAAATTGCTGTAAGACCTCACTCATGAAAAAAACTTTCTTACTGATCATCTACACCCTGTATGTTATGATGCCTGCTATGGCCCAGGCCCGGTTCGATAAATTCAGGGAGCAAGGCATCACTGATGTTCATCCGCAGGGATGGCTGAAAGAATTTTTGCTCAGGCAGCGTAGTGGTCTTACCGGGCATCCGGAAGTATTATCATATCCCTTCAACTCCTGTTTATGGGCTGGTAATATAGAACGGGTAGGCGAGCAACACGGCGCCAACTGGTGGAGGTATGAGCAAACCGCTTACTATAGCGATGGCATGTTGCGACTGGGATATTTATTAAACGATACGGCGCTCGTGAACAAAGCACGCGCCGGTATTTACTATACGCTGGCACATGTGCAATCCAATGGCCGCCTGGGCCCGGAGCTGTTCACCAGCCAGTGGCCCATTGCAGTTTATTTCCGGGTGTTGCAGGCGGAGTATGCTGCTACCGGCGATCAGCGGATCATTGCCGCCCTGCATAAGCACTACCTCAGTTACACGCCGGAAGAAATAGGCAATGCCAAACGCGCCATTGTAAACATTGAAGGCATGTTATGGACATATGGCAAAACCAACGATCCCCGCTTGCTGACGCTCGCCGAAACAGCATATGCCAAAGGTGGTTTTGAACTGAATATGCAAACAGCTTCCTCACCGGATACCCTGGTGCTGCACGGAGTAACTTACATGGAAATGGCCAAGTTGCCCGCCATCCTGTACACCTACACCGGTAAAAAAATATATCTCGATGCAGCGCTGAATGCCCTGTACAAACTGGATCGTGATCATATGTTGCCCGATGGCATTCCCAGCTCCAATGAATTCCTGGCAGGCAAAGATCCGCTGCAAAGTCATGAAACCTGCGATATTACGGACTACACCTGGGCAGTGGGTTACCTGTTGATGGCCACCGGCGATGGCCGCTGGGCCGACAAACTGGAAAAAGCTATCTTCAACGCCGGGCCTGGTGCGGTATCCAAAGATTTTAAAAATCTCCAGTACTTCTCCAGCGTTAACCAGGTAATTGCCACGGGACAATCCAACCACAATAAATTTGCACATGGATCTACCTGGATGGCTTACTGGCCCTGTCATGAAACAGAATGCTGCGCCGGCAACGTACATCGTTTTATGCCCAATTATGCCGCGCGGATGTGGATGCGCGATACCACAGGAGGCCCGGTGGCAGCGCTTTACGGGCCATCTGTTGAAACGCTGGTTTACAAAGGGCATCAGCTCACTATAACTGAGAGCACCCGGTATCCTTTCTCTGGTGAGCTGCTATTTACTTTTCACATGCAGCAGGACATAACCATGCCTTTTACCTTTCGTATACCCGGCTGGTGTAAATCGGCTATAGTGAACATCAATGGAAAACCATACAAGGGCGCCTTAACACCAGGCTCCTTTGTAACCCTGCACAGAAAATTCCGTAACAATGACCAGGTCAGCATACAACTCCCTATGCAGCCACAACTGGTACAATGGGGGCAATGGGGCGCCGCCGTTGAACGCGGCCCTTTACTATACGCTTATCCCGTTCCTGAAAAAGTAACCACAGACACCGCTACTTATGCTAACCTGGGTGGTAAAAGATCAGCAGACCCGGATTTTCCGGCACTGGATATCCGGCCGGCCGGAGCCTGGAACTATGCGCTGCTGGCTCAACCCGCGCAATGGCAGGTAACAGAAAGCAACGGCAATACTTATCCCTTTGAAACAGCCGCTGTTACCATAAAGGTAGCAGCCAGGAAAATCGACGACTGGCACTTATCAGAAAACCGTTATACGCCCCCTTTGCCTGAACCCGGTTCATTCCACTATGAAACAACTACCGATACCATCACCCTGGTGCCCTATGGTACTACCAGGCTACGCATGACGGTATTCCCGGTGATCCCTTAATACATTAAACCTTTGTATCTATGACTATCACAAGCATTTCAGTATTAACCACTACAGCGGGCGCCTCCGCTAATGAACTTTGTAACCTGCTGGGATATTATACGCCAGGCGATGGCGGCGGCGGGGAATTTTACTGGCAACCCTCCAATACCACCGGCGATAACCGCGGCACCATCATCGTAGTGGCCGGCGCCGGCCGCTGGCTCCGGGTAGACACCAACCTGTTTAACGTAAAATGGTTTGGCGCAAAAGGCAATGCCTCCACTGATGATACCGTGGCCATTCAGAAATGTATTGATACCGCCGCCTCCGGCAGGATCATTTATTTTCCAAAAGGTAATTACAAAATAACCGCGCAGATCAATCTTAAAACCGGGCAAACCTACACCGGCGAACAAGGCGATTATGGCATTGTAGATGCCCCTACGCCAACGATCCTTGATTTTACTACCGCCACCGGCAACATTCATTGTCTTAGTTTTGACGCCACCACCGGCGCTACCGGTCCTACCATCAGGAACCTTACGCTCAATTGCGGCGAAGCGCTCACCGGTATCCGGTACTACAGCACCAACTATTCCAACTGTTACCGCCCCACCCTGCAAAATGTGGACATACGGTTAAAAGAAATTGCAGATCCTGCACAAGCCTGCATCTGGTGGGAGCCCGTGTACCTCGGCACCATCGACAGATGCCTGCTCCGTGGCGGCAGAATAGGCATAAAGCTCATCGGCTGCTTTATGAACCGGATCATTAATGTAACCACCCAGCAAGGTATTTATAACAACGGCAACCCGCCGGTGGCAGCCTTCTATACCAGGCAAACCAGGGCCGGCAGAACAGGCTCCTATATTGGCGGCAGGAACTTAATTGAAACATCAGAGCCACTCATCATTTCACCCGATGCGAACAGCGTAATGATTGATACCGACGGGGGCCTGATCATCCGCGACACCGCGCTGGAAGTAAATAACGGCACCAGTACCGGCACTGCAGCCAAAGCGTTGATATGGATGCATAAAGATGGTACCCAGTCGCCTTTCCGGTCGGATCTTCTACTGGAAAGAGGCGCTGTGTTTAATACCGCTGCCGCTTCCGGCGCTAACAATGGCAGGGCCCAATATGGCATCCTCGTGGAAGCAGGCACATTTACGCGGATCGTAGCCAGGGGCGTATCGTTTAAGGATAATCCCATTGTGATCACCAACGCCGGCAACACCGGGCTGGCCACCTCCGGCACCGATTTCCAGCGGCTGGATGTGCAAAGCAACGACTACGCCACTGCCTATTATACCGACTATTCCGGGTGGAAACCTGCTACCGCTTATACCACCGGTCAAACCGTACAAAACGGGCTGAATGTATATATCGTTGTCACCGCCGGTATTTCTGATGTTGCGGGCGGTCCTGCCGGCACCGGCGCCGGTATTACCGACGGAACGGTGATATGGAATTTTGTAAAGGAAAACACCGGCCCCTTCCCGTTAAAACGTAACCGTGAAACAAACAACGATGTATATATCGTTGGCGATGCCAGGGGCGTAAAAGATAACCAGTTCATTAACGCCAACGGCTCTACGGAGAGGTTTGGCGCTGCCTGGGGATTTTTTAAGGCTACCGTTGATCCCGGCAGTATCAGCGATAACCAGTCGTGCATAAAATTACGCTACGATAACGCTCCGCCATACAATACGCCCATGAAAGCAACGGTGGTGTTACGCCGGCTTGCAGCAGGCGCATCTGCGGGCAGGTTCAGTATGCAGTGCTCTGCCAGCGGTGGTACAAATTTGTTGGGAAGATGGGACTTCAATAATATCCCGCTTAATGAAGATAAACAGTACATGGTTACCGGCTTCGCCATTCCTTCTACTATGCCGGTGGCCGACTTCTCCGCCTGGTTCCGCGATAGCGCCAGTCAGCCACTATGGGACAACATTGCCGTCAGATCCGTGCGCGTGGAAAAAGCCACTACCTTTTCCGGAAGCGTTACTATCAGCGATATGGATACTTCTGCCGATGTTACCGCATCCAGTTTCCAGAGCAGCGATGTAACGCTGATCAGCGCCGCCAGCTTTTTACTGCCCGGCGCCGCGATCATCTCCTTAGGGTTGCCCCAGGCAACAGCCGGTACACCGCCACCGCCCGTCAATACGCCCTATATTACCAACAGGACCAGCACCGGGTTTACTATTAACCTGTGTCTGCAACCGGGCAACGGCAATAGTATTACGGTACCCTATACCATCACCTATTAAATTAATCGAATAGTATTATTATCACCAGGAAGAATTATTTAGCACAGGCGGCCCCTGCCTCTGCTAAATAATTTTTCCTGCCTTCACCCGTTTTAAGAAAAAACCGGTCTATAACATTTATATACCAGCGTGAAGGAAAAAGAAAATAATAATGAGGAAGCAATCAATCATCCGGAATACGCTGTTAGTCATGTTTGGGTGCAGCAGTCATTTATCAGCCGGAAGCCAGGGTACACAGGCATACGACCCTGAAAAAACCTATACCGCGCCCGCCGACGAAGCGGTGAAAGCCAAATTATCACATTGGCAGGAGCTGAAGTTCGGCCTGTTTATGCATTGGGGCACCTACAGCCAGTGGGGTATCGTGGAATCGTGGTCGCTTTCCCCGGAAGATTATCCCTTTACCAAACGTACAGGCCCCTACGCCGCTAACTGGTTTCAGTATAAAGCCGCATACGAAAACCTGCAAACTACCTTCAACCCGGTTAACTTTAACCCGGATAAATGGGCCGACGCCGCAAAAGCAGCCGGCATGCGCTATGTAGTGTTTACGACCAAACACCACGATGGCTTCTGTATGTTTGATACAAAGTACACCGACTATAAAATTACCAGTGCCAAAACACCCTTTTCATCCAATCCGCGGAGCAATATTTCCCTGGAAATTTTCAACGCCTTCCGTAAAAAAGATTTTATGGCCGGCGTCTACTTTTCAAAACCAGACTGGCATTCGGAAGATTACTGGTGGTCTTATTTCCCGCCAAAAGACCGCCACCAGAGCTATGATAAAAAGTTATATCCCGAACGGTGGCAACGGTTCTGCGATTTCACGTATAATCAGATCGAAGAACTGATGGCCAACTACGGCGCACTGGACCTCCTCTGGCTGGATGGCAGCTGGGCCGGTATCCCTATGGGCCCCATCGTAACGATGGCGCGCAAACACCAGCCCGGCCTGATTGTGGTTGACCGCCACGGGGCGCCTGAATATGTAAACTACCTTACACCTGAACAAAAGATCCCTGACCATTATATCCCCGTTCCCTGGGAAACCTGTATGACGATGGGCCGCTCCTGGTCGTACATTGTAAAAGAGAATTACAAACCATCCCGGCAACTGATACAAATGCTGGTAGACATTGTTGCCAAAAACGGTAACCTGCTGCTTAATATCGGGCCGGGGCCTGATGGCGACTGGCATCCAGAAGCCTACCAGCGGTTGGCCGATATCGGTAAATGGATGAAAATAAACAGTGAATCTATTTACAATACTAAACCAGTTGCTCCTTACCGCCAGGATAAATGGGCTTTTACAGAAAGTGAAAAAGCCCGTTATCTTTCCTATCTCCCGGCAGAAAAAGAAAATATGCTGCCAGCCACCATCAGCGTGCCTTTGAAAGCTGTGAACCGCAAGGCTGCCATTACTTTGCTGGGTGTAAAAAAACAACTGGCCTGGGAGCAAACTGGCGACTCCATTACCATACGCATTCCGGATGCCGCGCGTGAACAGCTGGCCGGAGAGGCGGTATGGGTTTTTAAAATGAATTAACCGTATAGATATGCCGATAAGACTGACAGGTATTGTGCTTCTTTTTTTATTATCAGGATCACTGCATGCACAAACAGATTCACTTAATTCCATGCAGGAATGCCGCATCCGCCAGGGTTTACCCAACTTTTTTGCGAAGTTGGGATCCGGCGCACCACTCACCATTGCCTACTTTGGCGGCAGTATCACAGCAGCCTCCGGTGGCTGGCGGGATCAGTCCGTGAAGTGGTTTCAACAGCAATACCCGCAGGCACAAATTAAACAGGTCAATGCCGGTGTAGGCGGCACCGGCTCCGATCTCGGCGTTTTCCGGCTGCGCCGCGATGTATTGTCGCAACAACCCGACCTTGTGTTCGTGGAATTTGCAGTAAACGACGGCGGTCCCTATGTGCATCAGACCATGGAAGGAATTGTGCGGCAGATCTGGAAAGCCAATCCGGCTACAGACATCTGCTTTGTATACACCGTGGCGGGTAATATGCTGCCGGTGCTGCAACAGGGACAACTATGGCCCACCATGCTGGCAATGGAACATATTGCACAGCACTACGGTATTCCTTCCGTGCAGCTGGGGATGCAGGTATTGGCACTGCTAAAGGAAGGGAAACTGGTATTCCAGGGTAAACAGGACCAGTACCCGG
>NZ_DATCRD010000060.1:0-10230 GCF_036569185.1 Chitinophaga sp. | reverse complement strand
TCAGCGGTTATCCTACCTATATCCTTCTCAATAAAAACAGGGAAATAATCGCTATGCCCGGTTACACCTCCTCCGTGGCGGATCAGCTGAAAGCTGCGCTGCGGCTGACTTCCCATAAATAGCATCAAAACAAAAACATCTCCCTAAAAACAACAAAAAACAAAACAAAGCAAAAATCAAAAAAATCAAAAGTGATCCAATCAATCAAATCAGTATAATCAGCCTAATCCTGAGTCAGACAAAATCCCCGCAATGCGGAAAATTTAACCCGCTGAAAATTTCCCGATATCGAAAACCCTTTGGATGATATAGCCCTACTTTTGCAACAGATCAGATACCTATAGTAGTACGCTGTATGTTATATGCGCGGTAACCATGTTACGGGATTCGCTTTTTTCACAGGCATACAAACGGAGAAAAATGGAGACACAGGCCTATTCCGCAGGAAGGCCCTACGGGATGCCTTTGCCCGTACATCATTCAATAAAGCTGTTTTAAAATGTATATCAGAGAACTTTTGCTAACCGGCATCCTGTTATCCCTTACCGTTTTTACTCTCGCCCTGCCAACGAATAGCGGTTATTTAAAAGAGGCATCCGGTTCCCCTATACCCGGCGCCGCTGAAAAGCTGCACCATACCAGCGTCAATGCTATTTCCCATACAGATGTTTTTTCAGTATCCGGAATGTACCCCGGGACTAACAGTGAAGGACGGAAAAATAAAGGCTATTACCAAAACAGAATATTGATATCACTTTTATACAAAGAAATATGAATGTAAATTCAAAGAAAATGCCCGGGAAGAAACCTGGTTCCCGGTCGCTGTTCTATCGTATCTCTGCCTGGCTGCACCTGTGGCTGGGCATTGCTTCCGGTATTGTTGTGGTGATTGTTTGTGTTACCGGGTGCATCTATGTGTTTAATGAAGAGATTACCGGTTGGACCGAACCAGCATCAAATATTGCGGTAAAGGCGCAGCCGCTGATCGCTCCTTCAAAGATCATGGAGATAGCTACTAAAGAATACCCAGGCAAAACCGTTGGGTATGTACTGTACAAAGAAGGAAGGGCGGTAGAAGCCAATATCGGCGGCAGGAGGGGAGGATCTACCCTGAAGCTGGATCCTTACACCGGCGCGGTGATCAGTAAAGTGAACCGTAAAGAAGGGGAAGTCGGTTTTTTCAGATGGGTGCTCAACGGGCATCGCTTCCTGTGGCTGCCTTTTAAGATCGGCCGGCCTGTGGTTAACTATAGTACCCTGATTTTTGTGATTACGCTCATTAGCGGACTGGTACTGTGGTGGCCAAAGAAATGGACAAAAAGCACCCGTAACCAGAGCTTTAGAATAAAATGGGGCGCCAGTTTCAAAAGGGTTAATTACGACCTGCACAATGTGCTGGGCTTTTATGCATTGCTGGTACTTTTTGCTATAGCCGTTACCGGTATGGTATACGGGCTGGAGTGGTGGAGTAAAAGCCTGTACTGGGCTACTTCCGGGGGTAAAGCATTGCCGGAGTTCAGGGAGCTGAAATCCGATTCTCTCCAGGCCGGCAAAAAACAGTACGATAACCTGGGCCAGAAAATGGATATCGCCTGGAAAACGGCTATAGGAAAACATCCTGAATCGGCAGGCTTTTACATGGCTTTCCCGGATACGGCTAAAAGCACCTCGTCTATCCTGGTGATCGTTTATCCTACAAAAGGACAGTACTATAACCTTCAACGGTATACATTCGATCAGCACACCCTGCAACCGCTTACCGGTAATAAACTGTACGACCAGGCTTTTGCGGAAGGCGATTTCGGTGCAAAGCTGCGGCGTATGAACTACGATATCCATGTAGGCAGCGTGCTTGGTTTGCCGGGTAAGTTCATGGCATTCTTTGCCAGCCTGATCGGCGCTACCTTGCCCATTACCGGGTTCATCATCTGGTGGGGCAAAGGCAGGAGGAAGAAAACGGCGCCGCCCGTGAAGAAGAAAGCGCAAACCGCTGCAGTGTAAATATCGCCTTCGGCGATCCGCGGATTTTGTCTGACTCAGGATTAAACTGATTAAACTGATTCCCTGGATTTGGTCATTTTTGATTTAAAGGATTGGGGGAGATATAAGCGGATATTTTTTTTCGCTTGTATCTCCCTCAATCCTTTAAAATCATTTATAAAATAAAATCAGGATAATCCTTATAATCAGTTTAATCCTGAGTCAGACAAAATCCTGAGTCAGACAAAATCCTAAGTCAGACAAAATCCATTACTTGTACAGAATTATAGAAATAATGTACAAGTAAATAAAGAAAGCGCCCTATAAATTTGTGTGTATAAATTACGGAATATGAAAGCAGTTGTTTTAAATGGTGCGGGAAGTGTAGATAACCTGGTGTTAACGGAGCTGCCGGTACCGGTACCTGCGGAAGCAGAGGTACTGGTAAAGGTTAAAGCGATCAGCATTAACCCGGTGGATGTAAAAACCCGTGCCGGTAAAGGCCGGTACAATATACTGAAGGAAGAAAGCCCGCTGATCCTCGGATGGGATATTTCAGGGGTGGTGGTAGCATCCAACTCACCGTTGTTCAAAGAAAACGATGAAGTGTTCGGGATGGTCAATTTTCCGGGGCATGGCCGCGCTTATGCGGAATATGTGGCTGCGCCGGCGGCGCACCTGGCGTTGAAGCCGGCCAACATTTCCCATGAGGAAGCGGCGGCGGCTACCCTGGCGGCGCTTACTGCCTGGCAGGCGCTGATAGATCATGCCAGCATCAAACCGGGCCACAAAGTGCTGATCCATGCCGCGGCCGGCGGGGTAGGGCACTATGCGGTGCAACTGGCTAAAAATCTTGGCGCATACGTAATAGGCACATCTTCTGCCGCCAACCGGGAAGTTATTCTTGGGCTGGGCGCCGATGAACATATCGATTATCATACCCAGCCGCTGGCGCAGTATGTGTCAGATGTGGATTTTGTGCTGGACACTATTGGTGGTGAGGTGATTGAACAGTCGCTCGAAGTAATGAAACCCGGCGCTACCATTATCAGCATTCCCTCTGGTTTCCGCGAGGCTGTTACCGCTAAGGCGGAAGCGAAAGGTATAAACGGTTTCTTTATCCTGGTGGCTTCCAATGGCGCTGAAATGGGCAGTCTTGCTGCTTTGCTGGAACAGGGCCGTCTCAGGTCCATTGTGTCCAAAGTTTTCTCCCTGGAGGAAATACGGCAGGCGCATCTCCATATAGAAACCGGCAGAACGGTAGGTAAAATTATCGTACGGGTATAACCGTTAGTAGCAATCCTTTATAATAGCAGCGCGGTGGCACCAGCGCTGCTTAATTTTTTTATGGGAGATGTAAAGAATTATTTCTACCTTGTTGTCGATAATCAGAAACAAATGCACCAGATTTATTTAAGCACACCTCCTCCTGCTGTTGTTGTTTTGCACACAAAATAACCAGCGTTACTACGGCTTTTAGCTATTCCTGTTACAGGAATCGGTTTGTCATATACATACACTGAGTCTGTTTACTGACCTGGTTATTTTCGTGTACCCCATATTCTCCCTTTATTTTTTTACACAAACGAAAATAATGACCAGGTATATATTAATGGTTTTTGCCGGCGCATGCAGCTTCGGTATCCTCTCTACTTTTGTAAAATTAGCCTACCGCGAGGGCTATACTGCCGCGGAAATATCTGTTACGCAGGCCTTCACAGGCATGGTGGTTTTATGGCTGCTGTATCTTATCAACCGGCGGCAACGCCACCCTGTGAGGCCCGCAGACTGGGCCTGGCTGCTGATTACGGGCGGATGTATTGGTCTTACCAGCTTTGTTTATTATGTATCGGTGGCTTATATACCGGCGTCGGTGGCTATCGTGATCCTGATGCAGTTCACCTGGATAGGTTTACTGATGGAGGCGTTATTTTTTAAGAAGATACCGTCTTTACTGCAGCTTGTTACCACCCTGATGATCCTGACAGGCACCTGGATGGGCAGCGGCCTGGCAGGCAATGGTTTTACAGGGCTGCCGGTAAAAGGTTTGTTATATGCCGGCGCGTCGGCTTTCTTATATGCGATGTATATTATCGCGAACAGCCGGGTGGGCAAATCGCTGGATACAGGGAAAAAAAGCGCGGTGATCATCATGGGATCCACAATGTGTATTTTTCTTGTGAATGCGCCGCAACTGGTAGCCAGCACGCATTTTAACACCGGGCTGCTGAAATGGGCGCTGTTCCTTTCGCTTTTTGGCACCATAATTCCGCCGTTGCTGTTTGCAAAAGGAATTCCCAAAGTAGGTGCAGGTATCAGCGCGGTGATCATGACTGCCGAATTACCTGTAGCGGTGGTATGCTCGCATTTTATTTTACAGGAACCGGTGAACGGTTTGCAATGGGCGGGCGTAGCGCTGATGTTGTTGTCGATGTTGCTGCTGAATGCACATTATTTCCGCAAATAGTGCCAGGGGCCGGGTATTTTGCCCGGCCTTTTTTCTTTATAGCTGGTTTCTCCATATGCCGGGTGTTTGAAGTGATCATTTCACGCAATCGTTTGTGCAGGAAAAGTCCGCTGAAATCAGCTAACATTATCCTCCGTTTAACAGTTGAATACAATGAAAAGAAGCCCCGTTTACCTGGTAGCCGTGCTGATGCTATCCGGTTTGTCGCTTTCTGCACAGGTGTATTATGCCGGGAAAGCCCCTGCCGCAGCAATAATTCAGCCGGCCACCGGTACGCTGGAAAACAGTGTATTGAAATTAAAAATCACCACATCAAAAGACCATGTACAGCAGGCTGTATTTACGGATAAGCAGACAGGTAAATCATTCAGTTTCCCGCAAGGCAATTTGTTTGAGCTTAAATTAAAAGATGGATCCGTATTAACCGCCTCCGATTTCCAGGTAAGCGCAAAACACACAGGTAATATTATGCCTTCACCGGGCGGAGTGAGACTGGTAGATGCTTTCCCGGGTAAGCAGCTGGCTTTCACATTGGTGAATGCAGCGAAGCATATCCGTATTACGTGGCAGTTCACACTGCGTAACGACTGCAACTTCGTTCAACAGCATTTCCATATTACCGACCCCAATGCGGCAATAACGGATCTGTTGCTGGTAAATGTTCCATCGGCTTATCAGCCGGCGCTTTCCGGTACAGTAGATGGCTCTCCCGTACTGGCAGGCAATAGTTTTTTTGCATTGGAACATCCGATGGCACAGGGACAGGTAACAACGCAGGGCGCCGGCAGCAGCGTGGCAGCATCTGCCACATTACGCTCCGGCAAAGGCTTTGATGTTGGCACCGCCTGGGGCGTTACACCGGAAACGCAGTTACGCCGGGGATTTCTTTACTACCTGGAAAAAGTGCGTGCCGTTCCCTATCGCCCTTTCCCGCATTATAACTCCTGGTACGATGTGGGTTACGATGGTAAAGAGATCACCGAAGCCAATGCGATGGACCGTATCCGCGTTTTCGGCGACAGCCTCGTACTAAAACGCAAAGCAAGGATCAGCGCTTTCCTGTGGGACAGTGGCTGGGATGATTACAATAAACTCTGGCACTTCAGCAAACATCTGCCCAACGGGTTTAAGAAGATGGAAGCCCTGGCTACAAAGTATCATTCCGCAATGGGCGTATGGGTTTCTCCCTGGGGAGGCTACGACCAGGAAAAGATCAGTCGCCTTGCCAGTATCAAAACATTGCATCTTCCCTTTACACCCAATGACAATGGTCTTAGCCTGGCTGATAAAAGCTATTTTGATTATTTCAAACAACTCACCACCGGTTTTGTGAAAGACCAGGGCGTGGTTAGTTTTAAGTTTGATGGTATAGGAGCCGGCAATGGCGCCAGTGGGGCGGGAGAGAAGTATGCACGTGATGTGGAAGCATTTTTACGCGTGATCACTGATCTGCGCAAAATGAAACCCGGTCTCTTTTTCAATTTAACCGTAGGCACCTGGCCTTCTCCCTACTGGCTTAATTATGGAGATGCCATCTGGCGCGCCGGCGGCGATATGGGACTGCAGGGCACAGGTACAAAACGACAGCAGTGGATCACCTACCGTGATGCAGAAGTGTATAAGAACGTGGTGCAGCGCGCAAAACTATATCCCCTCAATGCCTTGATGTATCATGGCATAGTAGTGAACAATGAGAATGGAGTAGGCGCCGGTTTTACTAACGACGATGCAGGTATTGCAGAGGATATCTGGGAATTTTTTGGCAACGGCACAGGTATGCAGGAACTGTATATCAACCCGCACCTGATGAGCAGCAACAGCTGGAATGTACTGGCAAAAGCCATGCGCTGGTCAGATCAGCACCGCCATATATTACCGGATGTGCATTGGGTGGGCGGTGATCCCGGTAAACAGGAAATTTACGGCTTTGCCGCCTGGAACCACCAGGAAGGCATACTGACATGGAGGAATCCATCTCCGGAAATAAAAAAAATTACCTTCAGGTTAAAGGATGTACTGGAATTACCGGCCGGTTACCAGGTGAAATTTTCTGTTTATAATGTAGCAGGAGAGGTGAAGGAGAAAGAGATGGATAGCGAAGCGGAGGTAATGTTTGAACTGGCGCCGTTCCAGGTGAAAGTGCTGGAGCTGAAGCCGGTGAAGTGACTATTGGCGGGAGGCGGTTCTTATGACATCATTGAGTGCTGCCAGGAACTGATCCGCTTCCTTTTTATTCCTGATAGACCTGGATAAGCTATCATTGCTTAATCGCGCCGCAGAGGTGTCACTGGAAGGTTGGGCAACTTTTGATGAAGCAGCGAGCTGAATGATTTTGTCTATTTTTTTCTGGATGTTTTTGGTCATATAGTAAAATTATGAATTTTTTTTGTGATTACTCAGTTATTAAATGAAACATATAATATCTATAAAGATCATTTGTAGTTCTTTTATAGTCAAATGATTCTGGTTTTGGTTTAAAAAAAGCAAATCCCATATTATCTTTTTCGACTGTATTGTCTCTTAATAATCTTACATACCAATCTACCCCAATGGTTACAAAGAAATCATGCAGGTAAATTTTATTAGTTAAGAACATTCTGTGATATAAATAAGCCCGCGCATCATTCGACCCATCTATTCCAATTGTGTAAGAGCTGTTTTTTTGCAAAAAACTCAAAGCAAATAGCAATACAGTTGAAAACATCTTACCGGTATTGGAATGATTAATTTTAATTTCATCATTAATTTTTCCCTCTTCATTCAAAGGACCAAAGGCAAGATTGAAAACGTTTGGTAGTAAAGGATCTGCTAAAGGTCTGATTTCTACTTTAAATAAAATCAATCCTCCATTTTTTAGCTCAGAATAGAACTTTATATCCGTCAGTTCAGACGTAATTTCTATTGGTTCAAATGTGCTATCAAAATTAATTCTAATCATTCGTCAATGTATAGTTTTACACTATACACCATGTAAGTACAAATAGTAACATATTTTAGATGGGAAAAAGAGAATTTAACGCTGTTACAACAAGCCTGATATTCTAACACCAGGCTTGCCATCACTTCTGATTCAAAATCCATTTCTCCTTATCAACCGCATACACGAAATTCAGTTTCGTCTCCTCTCCAAAATAAGCCACTTCCTGCTCTCCTACCTTCTCCGCACCTATACGGCCGATAGCTATCTGCGAACGGATATTCCCAGCGCCGATATGAAAATATACACGCGGAACAAACCGGAAAAGATAATCCAGCATCATTGCTTTTACTCCTTTGTTAATACCCTTGCCCCAGTATTGTATGCCATAAAACGTATAGCCGATAAGTATACTGTTTTCCGCTTCATTATAATCATACATACGGGTGCTGCCCGCAATTTTCCCGGTTTGTTTATCCACAATTTTAAACGCGCCTTTGCTTTGTATGGCCCCATCAAAAAAAGTACGGAAAACATCCTTTTTCCAACGGTCACGATTGGGATGCTGTTCCCATATTTTAGGATCGGATGCAACTGCATACAACGCTTCAAAATCTTCTTCCTGCAATGGATAAAGAATTACCTGTTCATTTTCCAATATGGGCTGGATACTGAATTTCATACGGTGTTTTTTTGTTGAGATATACCTGGCAACCGCCAACGCAAATGTATTCATTAACCAGGTGCCGCTGGTAGTCCACCTTCAACAAAATTGGTAGTCCAGTTTCACTTAAACGGGTCCGCGTATTTCGGATCTGTTACCAGCGACTGGTCCGTAAGCGTTTTAAGGAACGCAATGATATCGCTCTTTTCTTTTGCTGAAAACAGCAAGCCTTCGTTTTGGATCCCGGAGAACTGGATCCCGATATTGGGATTTTGTTTGATACCGGTAGAATAATGTTCTATAGCGTCTTCGAGGGTGGCAAAGCGGCCGTCGTGCATATACGGAGCGGTAAGTGCCACATTTCGCAGGCTGGGGATTTTAAAGGTCCCCTGGTCTTCAGGTTTATGGGTAATTTCACCGATGCCCTTATCGGTATAATTGCTTTCCAGCCCATTGTTGGAGCCAATTCCCGTGTTCAGCCCGGTGTTATCCACAATCAGGAAGGAGGAAATTTGTCCGGGCTGGGAAGTGGACAGGTCGCTGTGGCATTCGGTACAGAAATCCACCTGCAGTAACCGCAACCCGTTTTTTTCAGCAGGAGTAAAATTGCTGAACTGGGTAGCTACTCCCTGGTCGTATTTGGAGTTGAACGAAACAATACTCCGCAGGAACTGGGACAATGCCCTGGCTATTTTATCGGAGGTAACTGCCTCGCTGCCAAAGGCGGCTTTAAACAGGGGAGGATAGTAGCTGATGCCGGTCAGCTTTGTTTCCAGGGCTGCCAGGGAGGGCATTCCCATTTCTATATGATCCTGTATAGGCATCAGGGTTTGGGTTTCAAGGTCTTTGGCCCGCATGTCCCAGAACATGGTGGCCAGCCGGAAGAAGCGGAGATTTACTACCGGCATGCTGTTCCTGCGGGTAAGTTTTCCTTCAAACCCTTCGGATAGCGCTATACCATCGGTGAAGGCCTTATCCTGGTGATGGCAGGAGCCGCAGGATTTTGTATTGTTCACCGACAATGATTTGTCGTAGAACAATACCCTGCCCAGCGTGGCCCCTGCATTGGTAATAGGATTACCGGCAGGAGTATTGTCCAGGCCGGGATTGGCGTTCATAAATGCCTGCATATAAGGAGGCATGTTATTACGGGTGCCAACATAGTCGTAAAGCGTTCCGGGCAGGTTAGGAGCAGAGGGATTATTGGGAATGGGATGTTCACCGGGACCGGGCGTGGGCTCATTGCTGTTGTTTTCTTTTTTGCAGGAAACAGTATTAAGAAGAAGAACGGCTACGCCGGCTACCAGGCATACAAGATTTTTTTTGCTGATGGTTTTCGTCATGGTACAGATATTTGAGCTAATACACATCAATGTCTTTTTACCCTTATGGGGAACCGGTAAAAAAATTATTTTTGGAAGAAGTAAGGGTATTTGAATGATGAAGTGTATTACTCCTGAACTATCACAACAATCACGGTAACCGGTTTAGTATTGGACGAAAATATAGGTAAGGAAAATGACCTGTACAGGCAGATAGCAGCCTACTTTCATACATATTTTGAAGGTTTGCACCGTTATGCCTTCACCATACTGAAAGATAATGATGATGCGAAAGATGCAGTGCAGGCGGTTTTCCTGAAGTTGTGGGAGAAAAGGGCGGCAATAGATGAACAGCAGTCGGTGAAATCCTATTTATATACCGCCATTTATCATTATTGCCTGAATGTAAAGAGACATGAGAAAATAAAGGAGCAGTATATAACAACCAATAATCATACTGCAGGTGAATTCCGGGACCCGCTTGTGAGCAAGGAAGCTTACCGGCGGATTATGGGAGGTATTGAAAGCCTGCCGCCACAATGTAAACTGATTTTCACCAAAAGCAGGTTTGAAGGAAAAAAGTATGCAGAAATTGCCGGGGAGATGGGATTGTCGGTAAAGACCGTGGAAGCCCAGGTGGGAAAGGCTTTGAAGATCCTCCGGGAAAACCTGCCCGATAGAATGACCGTCGTATTTATTTTACTTTTATTACAACCATAATGAGCAACGGGGAGCTGTCATACGGGTTATTAGGCAAATACTTTTCGGGGGAAGCTTCCCCGGAAGAAGCCGTAGCGGTAGACGATTGGGTAAGGCAGCACCCGGATCACCGCAGGTTATACGACGAAGCCGCCGCGGTGTGGGATAATGCCGCCGGTGC
>NZ_DATCRD010000059.1:0-5387 GCF_036569185.1 Chitinophaga sp. | reverse complement strand
AATTTACCTGTTGGTAAATGCAGGCTTACAGCTACGGGGATAGCTCCGGTTTTGCACCGGATTCCCTTTTAATCCGCCGCCGGGCGGAACCAAATGCGGAGCAAACCTAAGGTAATTAGGTATAAATGCCAAAATGAAGTGTGGGAATTTAGATAGAGGAGATTGGTACATTGCCCCTTTACTGTTTCTTTACGGCCCCTTTGCCCCTTCGTGGCCCCTTTGTGGCCCCTTTGGCCCCTTTGTGGCCCCTATTATTTAAGTTGGTTCAGTGTATGAGGTTCCTTTTCCGGTATTTCCTGACTTTTGTATGAAATTTCTTTCTAATAGTTCCTGTAAATCTCTCGTTGCTGTTCTTTTCGATATACCAACCAATTTCTGATATTGCGTATTATTGATGCTTCCATATTCTCTGATGTATAAAATGGCCTTGAGTTGTCTCTCTTCGAGCTCTTCAAATGGTGCATGCTTATTTGCGTGTCTTTCTTTTAAAAATGTAATGCTAAATCCACCTTGTTCTAATTCAATCAGAGGCTCAGGCAATCCTGATTCAATACATGAGTCAATTATTTTATTTATACCTCTTCCCCACGATTCAATATACCCCGCTTTAAAAAATACATTTGCTATATTTCTATTCCTGGGATAGGAGGAATGATCCGCTCTTAATTTTTCAACCGTTAATTCCTCCGGTAAAGAGCCAGGATTCCAAAGATGCAGGCGATCGTCATATACGCGTAGAAATACATAGGTGCTCGAATAATCTTTATGAATAATGGCATTGAGTATTGCCTCCCTTAAAGCCGGTTCGGGATACTCTAAAGGTTCTATTCTCTCCAAACCTTTATAGGAAATCGGACGGATAAGATATTTCGTCTTCAGGACCTCCATAACCCTGTCGGCCATATCAAAAATATTTGTTTCAACAATGTCCTGGAATAGCAGATCGTGGCTTGATTTGCCGAATCTTCCAATCTTGAAACTCGCGGTTACGGATATTTTCATGAAGTTCTTTCCGAAAAGTAATAGCGATGCATTCGTTAATTGTCCCTGTTCTGTTATCAGGTCGAGATTTTTTAGTAATAGTTCGATATTCATTTTCCTGGCTGTTCGCGGAATCCTGTTCATTCCAACAGACCTGGAGATAAAACGGCGTATAGTGGTAATGCTCAGGTCTTTTAATGAGGCTTCTTCTACCGGGATGTCTTCCCATTTCTTTCCTATTTTCTTCAGAAGAAGATTTTGTAAAGCAATCCCTTTTAGCTCCTGTTTTGTACTGCCACTACGATAGTAATAAATCCCGTGATAGGCCACAGGAACACTGCTAACCGGTACTATCACTTCTAAGTAATGCTTGTCCCCACTGTTATGAAGATTTACATCTACCACCAATCCCAAATGGTTAACCGATTTATTCGGTATCTCATCCATTAGTTTACTATAATCCTGTACACCTACAATAACGCCATTATCATCGATGCCAATAAATAATCTACCACCTTGCGCATTTGCAAAGCAACAAATCCATTTCAGGTATTCATCTTTCCAGGATTGTTTGTATTCTTTATTTTGTTGTTCAGTCATAAATGCAGTCAGGTAAAAAAATGTGGGTTACAGCAATATCGCGGGAGACAATATTATTTGTAATATTTATGAAGACTGCCCCATGCATTATAACAGAACGTGTATTAACAAATCATAAAAGAGCCGGAAAAAAAAGCGTGATACAATATTGAATTGCATCACGCTCAGCTGGTAGTTCATTTAAAAATTTACCCCTTCATCTGCCACGACTTCGTTTTTGTAAACGCTCTCAATCCCTGGTGGGATAACGTAGCGCCAAAACCGGAATGTTTCCTTCCTGCCCATGGTAGTCCGGCAGTAACACGGTCGCAGCAATTCCAGTAACCGGTACCTGCATTCACCTGCGAAAGGATGGCCTGCGCCCTTTCACCATTGGAGGAATACACGGAAGCGGTAAGCCCGTATTCCGTATCATTCATCATTTCAATCGCTTCTTTATCGCTGCTTACTTTCATAATTCCTATCACCGGTCCAAAGCTTTCTTCCTGCATAATTTTCATGGAATTATCCACATCAGTGAGAATGGTTGGCTCAAAGAAATTACCCTCATGTGCAATGATATGGCCACCAAGTTTCAGCGTAGCGCCTTTGGCTCGTGCTTCCAGTACCTGCGTTTCCAGCACTTTTAATTGTTCTTTCCTGGTGATGGCGCCAAAGTATACGCCTTCATCTGTAGGCAATCCCAGCTTCCAGGATTTCACCGCTTTTACAAATTCTTCTACGTACTGGTCGTATACTTTTTCATGTACGTAAATGCGCTCTACTGCGCAACAGCTTTGCCCATTGTTATAGAAAGCGCCGTCGGCAGTAGCCGCTGCTACGGCTGCAATATCTTCAATGTCGTCTGCTACATACAGCGGATCTTTTCCACCCAGTTCGAGCTGACAGGGCAGCATCCTGGGCGCTATTTTTTCGTAGATGTATTTACCGGTTTTGTAGGAGCCGGTGAAGAAGTAACCATCTACTCTCAGGCCCAGCAGGCTTTCCCCGGTGGCCTTTCCACCGATGGCTATTTTAAACGCATTATGTTCCAGGCCGGCGTAATAAAAGAGCTTTTCTATTTCCATGCCGGTGAGCACTGCATATTCGGAAGGTTTATACAGCACAGTATTACCTGCCAGCAAGGCGGGGATAAATACATTGACGCCTACCAGGTAGGGATAGTTCCATGCAGAGATATTACAGATAATGCCCAGCGGCTCGTAGGAAATCTTTTCTTTTAGTGTATCCGTATTCGTTACCCACTCATCAGAAAGATATTTTTCTGCATTCTCCAGCATCCAGTTGATGCGGGTAACGGCGCCGTTGATCTCATTGCGCGATTGCTGCAATGGTTTCCCTGTTTCGGAAGTAAGTATACCGGCCAGTTTTTCTATTCTTTTTTCCAGTTGATCCCTGAAGCGGGCAATCACTGCAATACGCTCTGCCAGTGGCTTCGCGGACCAATGATCGAATGCGAGCCGGAGCAAGGCGGTTTTCTCAACAACCCTTGTCAGTGAATCTTCACGGAGAACGGCGAGGGTTTGTGCGGTGGCAGGATTAAAGATTCTCATTTCGTATGGTTTCGTACTGCTTGAAGAAATGTTGTTTTGATCTGTTGGGAGAGCGGGTTGCTTTCTTTTTCCGGCATTCTTTCCGGATGCCATTGCACACAAAGCATAAAACCTTTCCCGGTTTTGTCTTTGAATTCGATCCCTTCAATAATTTCATCGCTGGTATCGGAAGTGGCGCTCACCATAATATTTTTTCCCAGGCTGCCAGGGTGAATGCCCTGGTGATGAGCGCTGTTCACCTGTCCTTTTTCCAGGCCCGTAGCCTTGTACAGCAGGGTATCTTTCCGGATGTTTACACCATGGATTTTATCGCTGTTGTCTTTTTTATGGATTTTGTTGGCGGCTTCGCCGATATCTTCATATACTTTCCCGCCTTCCAGTATGTTGATGTACTGTAACCCGCGGCAGATGCCCAATACAGGCAGCTGATGCTGCTGGGAATATTCATAAAGACGTTTTTCAAAATCATCTCTTTCAGGTAAAAACTCCGTTGGCTGGTGTGGATAATTTTCAGCACCTCCATACAGCGAAGGGATTACATCCACGCCACCGGTAAGCACCAGTCCATCGCAGGTATAAATATCTTCTGCATTATTGCGCAGGAAAGACAGGATCACCACTTCCAGGTCATCGCCGAGGTCTTCAGGCGTAAACCATTTTTCGTAGTTGGCAAAGCTGGCTTCCGTATAGCTGAGCCCTATCTTTTTCTTCATGTCTATAGCGCGTTTAGGTACAACTGTTTGAAATCTTCCCGTGTAACCGGTTTAGGATTGTTGGGATGTGCAAAATCTGCCAGCGCCAGATCGGCCAGTGTTTCCACATGTGCATCCGTAACGCCGATATCGCGGAGATGATGCGGTATATTTATTTTTGAATTAAGATCAAAGAGATACTGTACTACTGCTTCGCCGGTTTCCTCTTTCAACTCCAGCGTTCTGGCAATGCGCCGGAATTTATCTTCAAAGCCTGCAATATTGAACTGCATGCCGTAAGGAATGTTCACGGCATTGGCAAGGCCATGATGCGTGTCCAGCAGCGAGGAGAGGGGATGTGCCAGGGAATGTACTACACCCAGTCCTTTCTGGAAAGCAATGGCACCCATCATAGACGCCATGAGCATATTGCTACGGCTTTCTATATCCGGGTTATTAGTGGCTTTTTCCAGTGAATTTTTAATGAGATAGATCCCTTCCAGGGCAATGCCATCACATAAGGGATGTGGATTCTTTGCCAGGAATGCTTCCATGTTATGCGTTAAGGCATCCATACCGGTGGCAGCGGTGATAAACGGCGGTAAATCCATGGTGAGCGCCGGATCGGCAAATACAATCTTTGCCATCAGTTTGGGCGAAAAAAGTATTTTCTTCTGGTGTGTTTCGTCGTCAGCAATAATAGCGCTCCTGCCTACTTCGCTGCCAGTGCCGGCCGTGGTGGGCACGGTAATAAAATGAGGCACATCATTGGTTACATACACATCGCCGCCTATAAGATCATCATATTTGAAAAGATCTTCCCGGTGATGCACCCTCAGCACAATGGCACGCGCCACATCCAGCGCGGCGCCGCCGCCAATGCCAATGATGCTGTCGCGGCCGGTATGGTCCCAGAAATCGGTGCCTTTGTACACATCGCTTTTCACAGGATTTTTGTGGATATCGCTGAATACTTCCACGGAGATATTTTGTGACTGCAGATCTTTTACGATTGATTTAAAAAATGATAATCCCGCTATCGTTGGGTCGGTAACGATCATGGGTTTTGATAACCCGTTTTTCTGCAGGTACGCCGGCAGCTCGCTGATCACGCCGGCGCCGAAGCGGATAGTAGTAGGAAAATTATACTGAAATGCCATATGCGGTTACTTAGATGATTTCAAAATATCTTTTCAATTCCCAATCGGTCACGGCTTTGGCATATTGCCGCCACTCCCATTCCCTGGTTAACGTAAAGTGTTCAACAAAGGCTTCGCCGAACAACTCTTTTGCAAGGGCCGATTCCTTCATTTGTTGGGTTGCCACATGAAGGTTCTGTGGTAATACACCATTCGAGGTGTCTTTGTACCCATTACCGGTGGTTATTTTTTTCTCAAGCGGCAATTTATTTTTTACACCATACAGCCCGGCGGCCAAACAGGCGGCCAATGCGAGGTACGGATTGGTGTCTGAGCCAACTACTCTTGTTTCCAGGCGGGTGGCCTTTTTATCGCCTGGTAAAGCCCGTAATGCCACTGTCCTGTTATCGATGCCCCATGTG
>NZ_DATCRD010000058.1:0-38373 GCF_036569185.1 Chitinophaga sp. | reverse complement strand
TATATGTTCCATCTCTGCGTCTTCAGTTGCCCAGCAAATAAAAACGCCATTGATGGGTTGGGCAAGCTGGAATAATTACAGGGTGAACATCAATGAAAACATCATTAAAAAACAGGCCGATGCACTGGTAGCATCCGGCTTATCTGCCGTTGGATTTAAATATGTGAATATAGACGATGGCTATTTTAATCAGCGTTATGCGGATGGCACTTTCCGGCTTGATAGTATAAAATTCCCCAACGGGATGAAAGCAGTGGCGGATTACATCCACCAGAAAGGATTAAGAGCCGGGTTTTATTCGGAAGCAGGTGCCAATACCTGCGGCTCTATCTGGGATGCGCAACAGGGTGGAATTGGCGGAGGCTTATATGGGCATGATGAGCAGGATATTCATTTGTTTATGAAGACATGGGGCTTTGATTATTTAAAAGTTGATTTTTGTGGAGGGTTACAGCAAAAGCTTGATGAGAGAACCAGGTATACTGCTGTTAAACAGGCCATAGACCGTACCGGCAGAACAGATATCAACTTTAATGTATGCCGCTGGCAGTTCCCCGGTACATGGGTTACAAAAATCGCCAACTCCTGGCGCATTTCCCAGGATATTACGCCCGACTGGAAGAGCATTGTCAGCATCATCCGCAAAAATACTTTCCTGGCCGCCTATGCAGATCAGGGGCATTACAATGATATGGATATGCTGGAAGTAGGCAGGGGATTAACAAATGAAGAAGATAAAAGCCATTTTAGTTTGTGGTGCATCCTGTCGTCACCGTTAATCCTGGGCAACGACTTAACCAATCTATCCCAACAAACCAAAGACATCTTAACCAATACCGAAGTGATTGCTGTAAACCAGGACACTACCGGTTTGCAGGCCCGGTTAATTGCGGATAACGGGAAAGGATTGCAGATCTGGGCTAAGAATTTAAACGGCAGGATAAGCAAAGAAAGGGCCGTTGTACTTTTTAACGCAGGCGAAACCACGGAAGATATGACCGTTAGCTGGAGAATGCTTCATTTAAAAGGCAACATCAAAGTGCGGGATCTTTGGGCGCACCGGGATCTGAGTGCACTATCCGATACCGCTTTTACAGCAAAGGTGCCTCCCCATGGGGTAGTAATGCTGAAAGTAACCGGCGCCGAAAATATACTGCAGCAAACATTTGAGGCGGAATATAGCTACATGAATAATTACAGCCTCCTGGAAAGTACAGTGGTAAAGCCCCACCAGGCCGATGTAGCCAGGGATACCAGTTGCTCCGGCGGCGCGAAAGCTGTATCACTGGGCAATAATGCCGGTAACTGGATTGAATTCCGGGATGTTTTCGCCAATAAAAGCGGCATATACCGGCTCACCATCACTTACTTATGTGCAGACGACAGGGATATTGCCGTACAGGTAAATGGAAAAGAAAGCCTGGTAAGAAAACTGAATGCAGGCTCCCTTACCAAAGCCGGCAACAGAACGGTGGCCGTTAGGCTAACAAAAGGACGTAACACCATAAGACTTTCCAATGCAAAAGGATGGATGCCGGACATTGATAAAATAAATATAGATGTGAAGTAGGAAGACCGGTACGGATATGCCCTGTCTGCTGTATAGCTCCTCTCTCTGCCTGATGCGCTTCCTGATACCGCTAAACCATATACTGACATTTGGCTACAAACTAATGGAATCTGGCTACAACTGCTTTCTCAAACCCCGGTAGTTTTGTATCCGGTGCAGGCGCCCCCTGATAACCGGGGAGCCATTTTTCATTTAACAGCAAAACTTTATGAGAACCGTTTTAATAACAGGTGCAAACAAAGGCATAGGCTTTGAAACAGCCCGGCAACTGGCGTTGGCAGGCAATTTTGTATACTTAGGCAGCAGGGACCTTCTCAGCGGGCAAAAGGCGGCCGATAAATTAAAGGCCGCCGGTAGTGCCAATGTGGCCCCCATCCATATCGATGTAACCGATATAGAAAGTATCAGGAAGGCTAAGGATGAACTGAACAGTCTTGACCTGCTGATAAACAACGCCGGTATTTCGGGGGAACAGGCGCAGCACATTGCGGAATACAGCATGGAAGCCTTCCGTGCTTTGTTTGAAACAAATTATTTCGGCGCCGTTCAAACTACCCAGGTGATGTTGCCGCTGCTGAGAAAGTCGTCCGCCGCTTCCATCATTAATGTATCCAGCGAAATAGGATCGTTAACCATGCAAACCTCGGCTGAAAGACCACCTAACTGGAGTAATTTTTCCAGCTACGGGGCTACCAAAACTGCGCTGAATGGCTTTACCGTTATGCTGGCAAATGAATTGCGCGGGGAGCATATTACGGTTAACAGTGTTACACCGGGTTATACCGCCACTGATCTGAACCAGTTTAAGGGCTTTAAAAGCGTGGAAGAAGGCGCCAGGGCAATTGTGCAGCTGGCAATGCTGGACGACAGGACCGTGACCGGCAGGTTCTTCAAAGACGGCGGAGAAATTCCCTGGTAGGACAACCGCTAATGAGGTTTAATGCAAAAGCCTTGCAGCAATCCGCTGCAAGGCTTTTTACATGATGGTTTAGAAAATAAAATTGGTACTGAGGAATTCAGAGCTGTGCTCATTCACAATATCTTCCAGCAGTTTTTTATTGGTATCATTCATTTTGGTAGCTACGAGCGACCGGATAGAGAAAGAGCGCAACGCATCATGCACGGAGAGGGTGCCTTCTGCGCTGTCTTTCCGGCCGGTAAAAGGAAATACATCCGGTCCGCGCTGACACTGGCTGTTGATATTCACCCTGCTTACCTGGTTCACCAGCGGATCTATCAGGGTAGCTATTTCATCAGGGTTATTGCTGAAAATACTTACCTGCTGGCCATGTGGCGATTCGATGAGGTAATCGATGGTTTCTTCTATCTCGTCGTAAGGCACCACGGGTATTACCGGCCCGAACTGTTCTTCCCGGTAGAGTTTCATTTTATCATTTACAGGATATACTACCGCCGGGAATACAAATGATTCATGGGTAGCGCCGCCGTTTTCATTCACAACGGCTGCACCATGGGCGATGGCATCGTCCAGCACCTCGCGGATATAGGCAGGCTTGCCGGGCTCGGCTACGGGCGTGAGCTGTACGCCCTTCTCCCAGGGCATACCGAATTTCATTTTGCTGATAGCCTCACTGAGGCGTGCATTGAATTCATCGGCAATAGAACGGTGCACAAACAGTATTTTAATGGCAGTACAACGCTGACCATTATACGATAATGCTCCGAGTATGGATTCATTCACGGCCACCTGTATATCTGCATGCCGGGTAATAATAGCAGCATTTTTGGCATCGAGGCTTAGCACGGCGCGCAGGCGGTTCAGTTTGGGATGGTGCTTGCGGAGATCGTTGGCTACTTTACTGGAACCGATAAAGGCCAGTACATTGATCTTACCGGTGGCCATAATACCGGGTATTACGGAAGCGCCGCGGCCATATATCGTATTCACCACGCCTTTGGGGAAGGATTCCATGAAAGCGCGCAGCAGGGGATAATGCACCAGCGTACCATGTTTGGGCGGTTTAAAGAGAATGGTGTTGCCCATCAGCAACGCAGGGATCAGCGTGGTGAAGGTTTCATTCAGCGGGTAGTTAAATGGGCCCATGCAAAGTACCACACCCAGCGGGGAACGGCGGATCTGTGCAATAGTGCCCTCCCTGATCTCAAAGCGGGAAGAGCTGCGGTCTATTTCTTTGAGCGCATCTATTGTGGCATTTATATATTCTATGGTACGGTCAAATTCCTTGATGGAATCTGCATAGGATTTCCCGATCTCCCACATGATCAGTTTTACGATCAGGGTGCGTTGCTCCGTCATTTTACGGGCAAATACGGAGAGGCAGTTAATACGCTCATTCAGCCGCATGGTAGGCCATTCGCCGCGACCGTTATCGTATGCGGCAAGCGCGGCATCCAGCGCTTCAAAGGCCTCTTTTTCGGTGCCTAACGGGTAAGTGCCTATCAGCTTACGCTTCAGGCCATCCGCCGTAGGAATGTTAATAGGAGAATACACCTCGCTCACCGGTCCATCCCATTGTTTCATCTCTCCATTTACCAGGTACTCTCTCTGATGAATTTCAGAAATACGGAACTCTTCGGGTATTTCATTTTCCTCAACAAAGAGTTTCTTAAGCTCATCTTGAAAACTCATGTGTTAAAATTTTATGCGTACAAATTACACAAATAAGGATGAAAAGTAAACATAGAATGTTTCGATAGGGGCGTATAAAAAATCTATCAGGTATTTTTAAGGGAGATGAAAAGAGCGATTGAAAATGTTGCTAACTTTTTTATTTTCAATGATTAACCCTTAGTTTTGCTGGCTGTTTTAAAATATGTTGCGCATGCCTTTGACGAAAGTTTTGATCACCGTTAAAAGTTACCCCACATTATCTTCCCATTATGATGAACAGGTGAGCATCGCCGGTTTCAGGGAAGACGGTGTGTTTATCAGGATATACCCGGTTCCCTTTATAAAGAAAAGTTACGAAGAACAATACCAGCTGTACGACTGGATAGAACTGGACCTGGAAAGGAATACCAGGGATTTCAGGCTGGAAAGTTTCAGGCCGGTATCTATGGAGACCCCTGTAAAGAAGATTGGGCACATCGGCACAGAGGATCACTGGAGCGAAAGAAAAGCCATTGTACTGAAAAATGTATACCGCGATCTGTCGACGGTTCTCATGGAAGCAAAGCACGAGGCGTTTTACACCTCCCTGGCAGTATTCAAACCAACCCGCGTACTGGGTTTTGAGGCAGCCGAAACTGAACGGGAATGGGATAGCAGCCGCCTGGAGAAATTGCGGGAAGAAAAAGAAAGCGGCCGGGTAGCTGAACAACCGGAAGATCCTTTTGCCGTGATGAAAAAGCTGCCTTACCAGTTTTCTTTCCGTTTCACCGACAGCAGGAACAAGGAAATTACCTTACCGGTGGAAGATTGGCAGTTGGCCTCCCTCTATTGGAAAAGCCTGAAGAAGCACAGTGGACCTGATAAAGAACAAAAGGCCATTAATGACCTGAGAAAAAAATACCTGCAGGAATACGCCCGGCACACTGACCTGCACTTCTTCCTGGGCACCACCCAAAATGTACATGCAAGTTCCAGACAGCCGTTTACCATTGTGGGATTGTTTCATCCTACAGTGCCGCCGGCAGTGGTGCAGGGGAGTTTGTTTTAAGCAGACAGCTTCTTCCGCTTCATCTCTTCAAAAAATAACCATTCACTTTCAGACAGTTTATTTTTACTGAGAGAGATAAGAAAACGGGGCGATTCATTTGTTACCAGCCATACATTGTTTGCAGTGATATCAATATTCCTGATCCAGGTCCAGTCTTTTGTTTCCGTAGACTGTTTGTTTTTATGCACTACTACAATATTCGCTTCGCTGAAGGTGACCTCCGCATCAAAGTCAATTTTTTTCGCCATCATCACGGAAGAAAAATGATACAGCGGTACCAATATCACTATAGCAAAGAGGAGAAAGTAAATTAATCCTGAAAGCAAAAAGCCCGGCGGGTTTAACGGGAAAATATACGCGATGATCAGTATCGCGAATAAATATCTCCACAGGCTTCTCTTAAAAAAAAAGTAAAGTTTAGCTTTCAGTACGCTGTTGTAATTGATCGTTATTCTCTTTGTTACCATGACATGCTTTATTAATGATTAACAAACGGTTCCGGCTTAGTCAGGCCAGGCTTTGAATATACTGGTCCAGTTGCTGGTCCTTCTCCAATCCAAGCTTTTGCTTGATACGGTAACGGGCCATGCGGATGCTCTTGGGCGCTATTCCCAGTCGCATGGCCACCTCTTTATTGGACAGGCCCATCAGGATATAGGAGCAATATTTTAAGTCCAGCCGGGTAAGACTGTTCTGTGCTTTCTGTTGCAGTTGCGAAAAGAAATCAGGATGTATTTCTGCGAAATCAGATTTCAGGGTTTCAAAATCTTCATCCAGCCGCTGGTCTTCGCTGATGATACGGTCCATTTGCCGCAGGATGTTACTGTTCCCCGCTTCGCCGGTGATCTTATTTCGGAGCGTAAGCAGCAGCTCACTCTTTTCCTGTACCCGGAGGGTGCCTGCCAGCAATTCTTTATTGAGGCGTTGCTGCCGCTCCAGCAGTAATTCCTGTTCTGCCTGCAGGCGGGCGGCTTCTTCTTCCCGCAGCCGGGCTTCGAGCTGTGATTGCAGGTCGGCGTCTTCTTTTTCCTTTGCCAGCAGCAGCTGACGTTGTTTGGCGGCTTTCAGCCGGAAGTGATAGGAGCGGAAGAGGAACACGAATGCGATCAGGCCAACGATGATGAGGCAAAAGTAAATGAAGTTGAGATGTTTGTTAAATGCCGCTTTTTCCTTTAGTGCAGCGAGGGCCTGTTCTTTTTGATCAGATTCATATTGGGCTGCGAGCTTATTGATACTGGTAAGCTTACTGGAATTGAAGTAGGCCTTATCGTATTTCATATAGTCTTTATAGTACTGCAGGGCTTTGGCAGTACTCCCGCTTTGCTCTGCCACACGGGCCAGCCCGGACAGCATGCGGGCTTTGGTAAAATCGCGCGTGGTAGAATCTTCTTCCGCTTTTGCAAGCCCCATCAGCAGTATTTTTTCAGCCTCGCTGTACCGGCCTTCTTTCAGTGCATATTCGCTTAATATGCCATAGCAGTTGGCCACTATCTCAGGGTATCCGATCTTCCCGGCAATGGTGAGCGCAATATTGATATATTTCTCGGCGCTGTCTTTATATGCAGAAGGATAATACTCAAAATAGATATCCCCGTTATTGAGTGCGGCGACGGCCGCGGTATTACTGAATACGATCCTGCCTTCCTGCTGACGGGCCACCTCCAGGCAGCGGTTATTGTAGTGAAGCGCCGAATCCAGCAGGGCATGGGCGGCCGTATCGGCCCGGTAGCGTTCCAGGAAGGCATTGCCCAGCGCCTGGTAACCCCTGCACAGGTCGTCGGGATCGTTACTTTTCAGCGCCGTTTGCCAGCTTAAGCGGATAAACTTGTTGTAATTGTCTATATCATGGTTGCTCCAGTAGATGCCGGCAATATAGTAATAGGCAATATTCTCATAATTGTAGGCTTCCTTTCCTTCCAGTAGCTGTAATGATTTCAGCAGGCTGGCCATCGACTGGTCATATTTCTCATCTGAAAATTCCAGTATGCCCTTACGCAGCCATACAAAGCCTTTCACCAGTTTGTTATCTGTGCGCCCGGCGTAATATAAGGCGCTGTCGATCGCCGTATGAACGGCTGCATAATCTTTTACCTGGTCGTACAGGTAGGCCAGCGTGCCATAAGTAAAGGCCTTATACTGGCCATCTTTTAAGGAATTCCCCATTACCAGGGCTTGCTGTTCCAGGTGGATAGCTTCATGAGCATTTTTGTAGAACAGGGCTCTCGCCAGTTTGGCGGTGGTCATGATCCGGCTTTCCGGTTGGGTGTCGGAAGTAAGCGCCTTTCGCAGGGAATCAATGAGTATATCCTGGCACACTGCTTTGCCAGGGCAGATGCCCAGGAGTAAAATGAAAAGGCAAACCTGTAGACGCCTGGTAGTTATCATGCAGCAAAAATAGGCGTTCTGATGGAACAGCGGGAATATGAGTTATTAATATGCTTGATCCGTAAATAACTGATAAGTAGTTGGTAACACTTTTCGTAGACGCATTGTAGATGCGCCTTTCCAGGGTAGTAGACCCTCTGTAGCTGCCTGGAATTCGTTTCAAAGCATATATGAAAATACTTTTAGGGCATATCAAAACACAACACTTATGACAAACAAAACACTCGCTATCATTTCCTACATTACCATAATAGGTTGGATTGCCGCCTACCTTGAGTATAAGAAAATGAAAGAAAGAAACCCGTTGGTAAGCTATCACCTGGGGCAGTCGCTCGGCATTATTATTTTCTCGGTGGTGCTTGCTGTTGTTACCGGCATTGTGGCATCGGTGACCCCCTCGCTGGGTATTATTTTATCTGTAGCCGGCCTTCTTCCATTGGTCCTGATTATATTCGGCATTATCGCTGCCAACAATGAATCCAACAGTCCTATTCCCGGTATAGGGAAGTTTTTTGAGGGGAAATTTGATTTCATCGATGAATAGCAAAAGTAATAGTGCTGACTAAATGAGCCTGTTTTTTTTCAAGGAAATCCGCCCATAATTTTCCGCCAGGATTTCATGTCTGAGATAAATCCTATAAAAATACAGTAAATATAGTACTATGTAATAAATAGTACTATATTTACTGTAGTAATAAAACAGACATGAAATATTCTTATATATTATTGGTAACAGCGCAATTGGTAGCGGCCAGCCTATGTGCGCAGACGGGTACATATCAGCCTGCCCCGTTGAAAATTAACGACCTCGTTCATACAAAACTGGATGTCCGGTTTGACTACAAAAAATGTTATTTGTATGGAAAGGAATGGATTACATTAGTTCCGCATTTTTATCCGACAGATAGTTTGTGTCTGGACGCGAAAGGGATGGATATTCATTCGGTTGAGCTGATTGACAAAGGACATACCAGGCCATTAAAATTTACTTATGACAGCTTAAGTCTGAACATTAAACTAAACAGGACTTATCTCCGGTCAGAAAGATACCAGGTTTATATTTCCTACACAGCAAAGCCGAACGAGCGCAAAGGGCTCCGGAAAAATGAAAAGGGACTGTATTTTATTAATCCCGATGGCAGCGAAAAAAATAAACCTGTTGAGATTTGGACAGAAGGAGAACCCGAAAATTCCTCATGCTGGTTCCCTACAATTGACAAGCCGAATCAGAAAACGACATCTGAATTAAGCATGACGGTTCCAGCCAGCTATGTAACACTGTCCAACGGCTACCTGGCCTCACAAAGGAAGAACGCAGATGGTACCCGTACCGACACGTGGAAGATGGAACAACCTAATGCGCCTTATTTATTCATGATGGCAGTGGGTGATTTCAAAATCTATAGGGATAGTTGGCGCGGAAAAGAAGTTAGTTATTACCTGGAACCTGCATATGCGCCTTACGCAAAAGATATGTTCGGTGATGTACCTGAAGCGATTGGCTTTTTCTCTAAGGTTACGGGGATAGATTATCCGTGGAACAAATACTCAGCCATCGTTGTCCGTGATTATGTAAGTGGGGCCATGGAAAATACCACGGCCAACGTATTTGGCAGTCAAAGTACCCGCCGTGGGCTAATGGACCAGTATTATCGTACAGGCGTTCAGCACGAACTGTTCCATCAATGGTTTGGCGACTATGTGACCTGTGAAAGCTGGAGCAACTTAACATTGAATGAATCCTTTGCAGACTTCGGCGAAATCATATGGCTGGAATACAAGTATGGAAAAGACGCCGCAGACGAACATGTAAATAACGGGTTGAATGCCTATCTTGGAAATCCCGTCAATCATAAAGTTCCCCTGGTCAATTTTTATTACAAAAATATCAGCGAGGTTTTTAATGCAGTAACTTATCAGAAGGGTGGTCGTATACTGAACATGTTACGGAATTATTTAGGAAATGATGTCTTTTATAAAGGCCTGCATATTTACCTGGTAAATAACGCATTTAAAAATGCAGAAACGACGCAACTACGACTGGCGATGGAGGAGGCCAGCGGTCTTGACCTGAATTGGTTTTTTAACCAATGGTATTATGGCGCGGGTCACCCCATATTGGATATTAGCTATCAATGGGATGAAAGGTCAAAAACAGCAACTGTTTTTATTGCTCAGAGCCAGGACGGCCAAACATTTAAACTGCCTGTTGCAATAGATTGCTATACCGGTAACAGGACGGATCGCCGGAAAGTGATATTAGACGGCAGGGCCGACACTTTAAGATTTAAGCTAACAGCAAAACCGGACTTGATAAATGTGGATGCTGATAAAATATTGGTGGCTCAGAAAAATGATCACAAAACGGCCGACGAATACGCTTTCCAATATTTTCATGCTCCGCTTTATCTTGACCGCTACGAAGCTTTGGACTTTGCCTCCAGGAACAGGGATAACGAGGCGGCCCGGCGCATTATTATCGCCGCGCTGCACGACAGGTTTTCTGGTCTTCGTAACAAAGCAATACAAGCCCTGGACATGGATAAAGAGGATACACGTAATATTAATCAGGAGTTATGGCAGGCAGCTATCCCGGCTTTAGCTGACCTGGCTGGCAATGATGAAAATACATTAGTCAGAACATCAGCGTTGGTAACATTGGCCCTTCTGAAAGATCCGTCACATTTTACATTATTTAAGAAAGCACTAACCAGCCAATCTTATAAAGTAGAGGCAGCAGGCCTTCATGGCATCAACGGAATAGATTCCATATTAGCGGTGCGGGAAGCCGAAAAATTTGAAAATGATAATGAAGGCGATCTCACACAGCAGATCATAGGGATTTACGCTACCAGGGGAGGTGATGCTAAATGGCCGTATGTATATCAACGCTATACCAGTGGAACAGTACAGGAACAGATACAGCTTACTGAGAAAGTATCCGGGATGATCGGCAGGTTAAACAGCCGGGAGTATATACGCCAGGGAATTGAAGAATTAAAGTTGATCGGTATTAAATATAAAAAGGATGGCGCTGCTCCTTATATTTCCCGGTATCTCACAGGCATCAAAGAAATAAGAATGAAACAGAATGACACCACATCAGCAGAGATAGCGGCTATGGCTCTCAAAGCACTTGAGGAAGCAAAATGACAGGAAGGTTAATTAAAAGCGGCTTTAAATGCCAGGGGCGACAGGCCCGTTTTGGATTTAAAGAAGCGGCTGAACGACTGTGGATGCTCAAATCCCAGCTCATAGGCAATTTCGCTGACCGACAGTGCCGTGGTGGAAATTTTTTCCTTTGCCTTTTCAATGAGGCTGTCGTGGATATGCTGCTGGGTATTTTTGCCGGTTAAAGTGCGTAGCAGGGTGCCCAGGTAATTGGGAGATATATTCAGCGCACTGGCCATATACTGCACCGTTGGCAGCCCGTTTTGCAGCAACTGGTTACTGTCCAGGTACTGGGAAAGGATTTCCTCGAAACGGGCCAGGATATGATGATTGGTGATCTTACGCGTTACAAACTGTCGCTGGTAAAAGCGCTCCGCATAATTGAGCAGGGATTCTATCTGCGGTATGATGATGCTTTGGGTGAATTTATCGATAGAAGAATGATATTCCTTCCGGATAATATCTACAATATTATTCAGCACCGCTTCCTCTTTCGGGGAAAGGAACAGGGCCTCGTTAACGGCATAATCGAAGTATTCGTATTTCCTGATGGTTTTGGCCAGGGGCGTATTCCATAGAAAATCCGGGTGTATGAGCAATACCCAGCCGGAACAGTCGGCCGGTTTCCCGGCAGTATGCTCAATACTGAATATCTGGCCGGGGGCCACAAAGAACATTACGCCTGCGTCAAAATCGTATTGCTGCTGCCCGTATTTAAACCTGATATCCTGGTGCCGTTTGAGGGCAATGGAATAGAAATCGAGCAACAGTGATTCAGCTTTCCCCGTGTAGCTGATATCTTCTACATTTACAACGCTGATCAGCGGGTTTTCCGGTTCCGGTAATTCCCGGTAGCGGTGAAACGCTGCAATGCTATGTATCCGTTTCGGCTGGTGATTACTCATTTATCAATTGTTTTTCCCGTTGTAAATAACCGCAAATTCCCTGGCATAATCTTCCAGTTTTATTTTACCGTATTCAGGGCGGTGATGAACAAGATCTTCCGCCAGTTTACCGTTATGAAGGCTGCTGTATATCTCTGTCAGATACTGTGCCAGTAAAGGAGGAACGCCGGCCTGTAAATACCTGTTCCGGGCTTCTTCGTCGGAGATCAGCCGCCATTCAAGATCCGGCTTCCCGATTTCTTTACCTATGGCGGCGGCTATTTCGCTGCAGGTCCTTTCATCGCTCATTACATAACGGATTTTCCGGTGGGTACCGGGTTGCGCCGCTTCGTCTGCTATGGCTGCCGCGATATCATCGGGATGCACCAGTTGTATCAGATCGTTTCCGCCACAGTTGATAGCAATGAATCCCTGGTTCCTGATCATATCTGCAAAGGATAGCAAATTATAATAAAAAGAAGTAGGGCGCATATGGGTGATCTGCACGTTTTCCAGTTCATCCAGGATCTCCTCCACGTAATGGGCACCCAGGATAACGCCGGTGCCTTTGCTGAGATGCGCGCCGAAACTGCTTAAATTAATCACCCGTTTCACCCCCGATTGCCTGATAGCTTCCGCATAATTTTCACCCACGCTCCTGTAGAACTCCAGCAGATCGGCAGCGCCATAAAAGGAGGGCACCATGGTATAAACGATATCTGCCCCTGAGAAAGTATCCGTCAGCAAATTTACATCTTCTACGGAACCTGTTACGGCTTTTGCGCCCATTGCTTCAATAACAGGCGCGTTCTGCTGCTTACTGGTGATCACGGTTAGCTGGTGCCCGTTTGCCACCAGCCTGGGTACAAGCGGTTTGCCGATATGGCCAATTGATCCGGTTACTACGATTTTCATATTGTCTGTTATTTTGTTTACACAAATTTCCAGACAATAAGCCCGGCAGAAATAACCAAACCATTGGTTGTTGTAGCTAAAGTGTGAGTGAACCTCAGTTGAGAAATTTATTTAAATTTATATTTTGAAGAGAAAAGATAATTACTCCATGAACCCTCCCAACAATATTCCCCTTATTACAGGAGAAATAGCTGATTACTACTACGATCAGCCATCCGGTATTTTATATTCTTACTCTAAAAGCATTCTGAGAACGGTGGAAAATATTTCAAATAATATTAAGCTGGTAAAGGAAATCACTGGCAATAAAAAAGTGCCGTTGCTCATCTATCTCACCAATTCTCCTGTTCCCGATAAAGCAACCAGGAAGTTTTCAACGGAGCAATTACCTCATGTATATACCGCCATGGCCATGGTTTCAAAACCCGGCCTGGCAAAGCTGATCATGAATATCCTGTTTAAGCTGAAAGCGCCGCCTATTCCCATGAAGTCGTTTAGTAATGATGAGGAAGCAAAGATGTGGCTGCAGCAATATGCGTGAGAAGAAAATGAAATGAAAATGGCCCATCACCCAACCGGATGATGGGCCATTTTCTACAAGCAGCAACTACATCTTTACAATCTTCTTCACCAGTTGTTTTCCTGGTCCGCTTAGCACCAACAAATACATCCCGGGCCGGATATCGCCCAGTTGTATTTCAAACTGCTGCCGGCCGTCCAGTCGCTCTGCCTTTATAGACTTTCCTGCCGTATCATGAATTTCCGCTTTCAGCCAATGTGCGGCGGTGCTTACATACACAACAGCGCCCGCAGGGTTAGGATAGATGTTCACGCCATCTGTTTTATCCTCGTTTACATTTGCGCTTATCATTTTCCGTAATGTGCTGCCCGTGCTGCATACGAGCATGGGGCGCCGGGTAGTATCGCTGTTTTCACGCGAAGTAAAGATGGCGTCGGTAGTAGCGCCTGCCAGCCCGGATACCAGTTTTAAGGTAAGTACGCCATCTGCAGCCTGCTGCGAGAGCGCGATATTGGTAACATCCCATTCTGCATAATTCCCGGCGCTACGGCCCAGGATGGTATCTACCGCACTGGTGGCGGCGGGCATATTATTGTAGGTGATGCCGGTTTCCGTCCAGTTGTCGTTGCTCACATATTGCGCAATCCAGGGCACGGTGGCAATACCGGTATTGGCATAGTTCACGTACATCCGCAGCTTTACCTGGTTGGTACCTGCCGGCAGCGCGCCTACATTAAATTTCAGGAATACTTCCCTGGTATAACTTACAGTGGCATCCTGTTTCAGTACCAGTGATTCTGCGCCATAGTTCACGCTACCGTAAACGGAGCCGCCTCTTACATAGGCGTCGGCTACTGCAGGGATAACAGCTGCGGTGTACACCGGCGTCTGGTTACCGACATGGTAAGTGGCGGAGGAACCGGCATAGGGACCGGAAGGCAGGCTGGCCACCAGCTGCCGTGTTTGCGGTATACCGGGCAGGTTCAGCAGGATGGTTACCGGGGAAGATGATTGTGATGGATCTGCAACGGATACTTTAACATCGGAAGTACCTGCATCGCGCAGCATCAGGGTACATGGGCGGTCTACCGTAATTGTCACTGAATCTCTATGGAAGGTGCCTGCCTGGTAGAATACCATTTGCCGGATATTCAGCCCGCGGTGATATACCACCTGCATGGCGGCGGTATTCTGCTCAATGCGCACGGCACTGGTATCATACGTGGCCATATTCTGTCCTGGCAATACATAATAGGCGTAAGTATCATTCGTAGGCGCGTTACCGTGGTTGAACCACAACTGGAACACATCCATGTTCTGTACAGTGGTAGTGCCGCCGTTGTTGATACTTTTCCAAGTGCCGGATTGCGATTGCATGCTGAGCTGCACCTGGCCCCCGGAAGGAAAGTAATAGCTGATGCCATTATGCGTGATCCATTTCAGGGTATTGTTATAACTGTAAGTGCCATTGGTAATGGTGCTTACGGCGCCGTTTACATTTGCGGATACGGACCCGTTAAGCAAACACTGGTTCACCGTGGTATTGATGGGTTGGGTGGCGGTGGAGCTGATGCCGGCGCCAAGACAAACCACTTCATTATCAAAAAAGAACCAGGCTTTACGCGCCTGCGTATTGTAATCGGAGAACTGGAGCGCGGAAACGCCGTACAGCGAGTCGGAAACGCCGCCGGCAAACGTGGTGGTGCCGAAGTTCACGCCCCAGGGCGTACGCAGCGGGATGGTGGTGATATATGGAACGGTAGTGCCGGGTATCCTGCTCCAGTCCCATACAGCAGGAATATTGTAATACTCGCTGCCATTGGCGGCAATATGGGTGGAACCGTCTGACAGGTAATATCCTTTCAGGTTTTCGCCATTCCCGTTTTCCTGTTTGGCGGTACGGGTGGAGGTCATATGCAGGCCGAACAGGTAGCCGCTGCGGTGATGCAGGGTATAATCCGAACGCCAGAAGTGGGAGTGAAGGGCAGGAAGCAGGTAACCTGGCGCCTGTGTACCATTCAGCCTGGCTATGTTTTCATTGTATTCAGCAACATGGGTAGTATCCAGCACTTTGAGTTTTTCCAGGTGGGCAGTAACGCCAACGGCTAAATTATTTACACGGCTGATGCTGCGCCCATTTGTGCCATAATCGATATAGCGCCCCCGCATCGCTTTGAGGAAACCGTTCCGCACAAAATTGCTGAACACGGATAAGCGGGCGCCGGAGAGCGCATACGGCGTACCACGGAGATAATAGGCCACCTTGGTTTCGCCTTCTACAAATACGGAACCATAACCAAAGAAATACAATTGCGGCCCATGCTGATGGTACGATAGGTCGTGCTGGATGCCCTCGTTGGTGGTGAGCACCAGTGGATAAAATACCTGGTCCACGCTGTATTGCATCAGGGAATCGTTGGCGGTGAGGCAGGCCCGGTACATGAAATGTGTAGCCACGTCGAGTTTGTTGGCCCCGGTCTGACTGGTGGGGTTGCCGCGGTTCATTTGTGTGAGCAGCGCATTACGCAGGCTGCCCAGGCTTTGCGGCGCCGTATCCAGCAGGATCAGGATCTCGCCGATGCGTTGGGGATTGGAGATCTGGTTGTGGTACCAGTTCCAGCTTTGCGGATCGGTGGTGTTCCAATACGTGAGACTGCTCACTATAGCCGTGAAAAGGGCGCTGCTATGATAATACGTACTGGCAGATTTCGTATAGGCCTGCGCGAAAGTTTTTACCCGGTTGATGTGCACATCCGCGGTATAGGTGGTGGAACTGTAGGCATAGCTCACATCCGGCCATGAACCGTCGGATTGCAGGGTAGCCAGCGTGCTGGCTACATTGTTGTCCAGCGTGGTGGTGTTGCTGGCCTGCGACAGCAGCTCCTGCCGGATACGGTCCATGATAGTGGTGTAGGTGGTTTGCGCCCATACAACAGGCGTAAGGCCAAACAGCCCGAAAAGGAGGAGTAAAAGTCTGATTTTCATAACAGTGGATTTGTAACAAATCTAACGATCCCCGCCTGCCGGATGGGGTGGTTTTTCCGAGTAAATGGGGGGATTTTTCACAAATCAGGAGCTTCCGCAAACTCAGAAGGCGTTTTTCCGAATTGTTTTTTGAACTCACGGCTGAAATATTTCCGGTCGTTGTACCCCACCATATAAGCCACCTGGTACACGGTATGTTGCCGGGTACGTATCAGTGCGGCCGCTTTTTTCAGTCGCAGCGATTTTACAAAATCGTTCACCGACATATTGGTGACGGCCTTCAGTTTTTTGTACAGCACCGGCTGGCTCATGGCTACCTTGCGGGCCAGCATTTCCACGCCGAATTCGGGGTCGTCCATATGTTCTTCCACCAGTGCCATTACTTTTTCCAGGAAGGCGTTGTCCAGGCTGTTGGGCAAAGCATCCGGTATGACTGCCGCTGTTTGCAGCTGCCGGCTGAAATGTTCCCGTATTTTTTCCCGGGAGGCAATGAGGTTCCTTACATTGAGCGCCAGTACTTTGGTACTGAAAGGTTTGGTGAGATAGAGGTCGGCCCCGGTTTCAAGCCCGCTTACATGGTCTGTCTGAGAGCTTTTGGCGGTAAGCAGTACCACGGGAATATGACTGGTGCGCTCATCTGTTTTGAGGGCCTGGCATAGCTGCAGTCCGTCCATTTCCGGCATCATTACGTCGCTGATCACGATGTCGGGGAGCTGTGCAGTGGCGGTGGCCAGGCCATCGGCCCCGTTTACGCTTTCCAGCACCAGGTACTGGTCCCGGAAGGTTTGGCTGATGAGGGCCCGCAGTTCGGGATTGTCTTCCACAATATGAATGGTGAAAGGTTGTAGTGTACCCGTTACCGTGATACCCGGTTCTTCCGGTGCAACGGTTGGTTTTGCCAGCGGGGCGGGAGCGGGAGGGGCGCCGCCCACCACATGTTGGGAGCCTTCAAAATGTTTGGCGCCGGCAGGCAGCGACACAGTGAAGCAGGTACGCCCTTCTTTTTCCGGTGTGGAGGGTTCGCTTTCTACCGTGAGCGTACCTTTATGTTGCTCTACAATATTTTTGGACAACGCCAGTCCTATGCCGTATCCTGTATTCTGTAAGCCATGATCCTGTACCTGGAAGAAGTTGGTGAACAGTTTGTCGAGATACGCGGGGGCAATACCGCGGCCATTGTCGGTTACCGTGATCACGGTATTTTGCCGGGAAGCCGTTACATGCAGCTGGATGCGGCCGCCATCGGGTGTGAATTTAAATGCGTTGCTGAGCAGGTTAAAGAATACTTTTTCCAGCTGTTCCCGGTCAAAATAAACCCACGCATGTTCTACCTCATGCCGGAACACCATGGTGATATTCCGGTTGAGCGATATTTCCCGGAAGCTGGTATATATATGATCCAGGAAGGGGATCAGGTCCTGTTCCTGTACATGCAATCTAAGATGATTGGTTTCTGCTTTGCGGAAGTCCATCAATTCATTCACCAGTTTCAGCAGCCGGTCGGCATTGTTCCTTAACTGCAATAATGTAGACTGCAGCGGGTCATCTTTCTTCAGCACATCCATCATTTTCTCCACCGGCACCAGCAGGAAGGTAAGGTGGGTACGTATTTCATGAGATACGTGTGTGAAGAAGTTAAGTTTCACCTGGTGCAGTTCTTCTTCTTTGCGCAGCAGGGCCCAAAGGAAAAAGAACCGGGTAACGAAGAAGAACAACAGGATCAGGCATAACAGGTAAATGGCGTAGGCCCACCAGGTTTGCCAGAATGGAGGCAGGATGGTGATCTCCATTTTTGCAGGTTCGCTCCAGATACCATCATTGTTGGCGCCTTTCACCCAGAAGGTATAATGACCTGACGACAGGTTCGTGTAAGTTACCGCAGGATTATCGGTTTCTATCCAGTCGCGGTCCGCACCTTCCAGCCGGTACGCATAGCGGTTCTTACTGCTTTTTACATAATTGAGCAAGGCAAATTCCAGTGTAAACACTTCCTGGTTGTGGTGGAACCGCAGGGCTTTGGTGTAACTGATATCCTGTTCCAGCAACCCGTTCTGCTGCCCGATGCCTACCAGGTTGTTGAACAGGCGAAGACCGGTAAAGCGCATGGGAGCGGGATGGGTGTTGGTGATGATCTTGTTGGGAAAGAAACTGGTGATACCGTTATATCCGCCAAAGAGAAATTCGCCCCGGCTATCGCGTAAAAAAGAATTGTAATTAAATACATTCCCGGCAATGCCGTCCCTGGTAGTATAGGTCCGGAAACTGTTGCGGGCAGGATCAAAACGCACCAGTCCATTATATGTGCTGATCCATAAATAATGCTGGTCATCTTCCAGCAACCCAATGATATTATCATTCGGCAGGCCGTCTTTTTCAGTATAGCGTACCTGTTGTACCAGGTTGGAATCGTATTTGATCAGCCCTCCGAAGTACATGCTCACCCAGATGTTGTGCTTTGAATCCTCCTGGATGGAATTAACATATCCCTGTTGAATTACCCGCATGGAGTCGCCTTCAAATACATACAGGTAGCTGATGGTGCCTACCAGGATGCGGTGGCGGGAATCTTCAAAAATATAACGGACAGACTGATGCGTGGCTATGCCCGTAAGTGCGGAATCGGCCCGCTTTTCCAGCTCATGGCCTTTACGGTGATAAAGTTGAAGCAGGTTGTTGGTGCCTATCCAGAACCTGTCCTTGCTGTCTTCCAGCAGGGCGGTTACTTCCCGGGAGAAAGTATTGGCATCTTTGGTATTAAAGAAGAAGCGTTTGAAGCCGCCGTTCTCCAGCAGGTTCAAACCGCCGCCGTGAGTAGCGGTCCATATATTATGATCCTTATCTTCATACACTACTTTCACCAGGTTAGAGCCGAGGCTGGAAGGATTACCCGCATCGTGTTTATAACGGGTGAAGCTGCCGGTGGCGCGGTTAAAATACATCAGGCCACCGCCTTCCGTGCCGATCCAGTAATTATGTCGGGCATCTTCATGGATACTGCTGATCACATTATTGCTGATGCCGTTCAGCAGGGGATGCTGCTGCCAGTCCGTGAACGGGGAACCATAAGGATGTACAATGTTTACACCGCCAAAATAGGTGCCCATCCAGATAGAGCCGTTGTTATCTTCATAAATGCTATGAACGGAATTCTGGCTGAGACTATTACTCCTGCCGGAGTTTTGCTGGTAATGGCGGCTGCTCATATTCGCCGGGTCTATGATGCTGATACCTTCCTGCGTGCCTACCCACATATTGCCGGTTTTATCGCGCAGTATCCGTCTTACTATATTATTGACAATGCCTGGTTGGGCCAGCAATGAAAAATGCCCGGTGGCAGGGTCATATATATTGATACCACCTGTTTGGGTGGCAATCCACAATTTGCCGGAGGGATCTTCCGTGATGGAAGTGATGAAGTTCATGGCAAGACCGGAAGGTTGCCCGTCTTCATGCCGGAAGGTAGTGAAGTTATCACCGCTCATCTTTGTGAGCCCGTTATTGGTACCTATCCAGAGGTTGCCTTTTTTATCTTCATACACGCAACGCACCACATAGCCCGCGATCTTTCCCGGGGTAAAGAATTCCTGTTTGTTGCCCTGTCGCATATAAAGCCCGTTGTTGGCGCCAAACCAGTGCCGGCCTTTGGTATCTTCATACACACAATTGATGCTGATGGGAATGGAAGGATCAAGTAAGATGCGTTCAAAGCGGTCCTGTACCGGGTCATATTTTGCCAGGCCGGCGGTAGTGCCAATCCACAGCACATTTTGCCGGTCGCGGTACAGGCTCATTACCTGGTTGCCTGGCAGGGAGCTGCTGTCGTCTCCCCGGTGGCGGTATATTTTAAAGCGGTGCCCATCATATCGGCTGAGGCCATAGTTGGTGCCGAACCAGAGGAATCCCTGTTGATCCTGTGAAATGGATAAGACGGCGTTGTGCGATAACCCGTCTTCTACGGTGAGATGACTGAACGTTATATCCTGCCCGCTGCTTTTGATAAAAACAGCGAGGATCAGCAGGCATAAGAGCGGGAAGCACCTCAAAATCATTCGCTAATATAAGCATTGTATTCACCCGAAAGGGTGTTTTTTATAAATTTCAGTCTTTTACTATTTTGATAATCAGCAGGTTGAAGGAGGATTTATAAAATTCCCCCCAATCATTTATGATTATCCCCCTGCTATCCGGACTGGTTATCACATATTTGTGCATCAACCGTATTTCCGCACAATTCCACAATTATTATGAAAAAGAGATGCCAATCAACCAGTAAGGGAGGAGCGTCGAGCTTTGCCTTTAATTACTTTTTTACGGGAGTCATGTGGATCTTATTTATCCCGCTTTCCCTTTTTGCACAACAGAAAAAAACGGTGTCAGGTACGGTAAGTGCCAAAGACGGTACGCCGCTGATCGGGGTCACTGTAATGGTAAAGAATACGAAAACCGGTACCAGTACCGATGGGAGCGGCCGCTTCACTATTTCCGCAGCTCCGGGAGCTACGTTGGTATTCACGTTTATCGGTTTCGCAAAAACGGAACAGCTGTTAGATGCCAGAACAGAATATAATGTGCGGATGAGCGAACAGGCCGGCACGCTCAACGATGTGGTGGTAGTAGGATATGCTACCCAGCAGCGTAAAGACCTGACCGGTTCTGTAGGGAGTGTGAACATGAAAGACTTTGAGAAGGCGCCGGTAAAGTCGTTCGACGAAGCGCTGGCAGGCAGGGTAGCAGGAGTAGCGGTAGCAAGTAATGATGGACAGCCTGGCTCCATTTCCAATATCGTGATCCGCGGTGCGGGCTCCATCACACAAGATAATTCCCCGCTGTATGTGATCGATGGTTTCCCAACGGAAAGCTCTAATGCCAACGCGATCAGTCCTGCCGATATTGAATCCATCGACGTATTAAAAGATGCTTCCGCCACCGCCATCTACGGCGCCCGTGGTTCCAACGGCGTTATTCTCATCACCACAAAGAAAGGTAAATCAGGTGCGCCACAGGTAACATATAACGGTTATTACGGCTGGCAGCAGGTGCCTAACAAGATCCGGTTAATGGATGCCTACGAGTTTGTGAGGTATGTGGGAGATATAAATCCCGGCATTTATGATTCCGTGTACCTGGCCGGTGGCGCCAAGTTGGACGATTACCGTAACAAGGAATCCATTGACATGCAGAATTTTATTTACCAGGTAGGCCAGAATCAGAACCACGACATTGCCGTGCGCGGTGGAAATGATAAAACCCGGTATTCACTCTCCGGTAACTTTAATAACCAGAAGGGCATCATTATCAACGGTGGTTTTAAGCGCTACCAGGGCCGGTTTTCATTGGATCAGACGGTGAGCAGTAAACTGAAGGTAGGGATCAATGCCAACTACGCCTACAATGAAAGTTATGGTATCCCGGTATCAGCCACTAATTTCTACGCATCTGCCACCACGCTTTATTCGGTATGGGGATTCCGGCCCACCACCAGTATTAATGGGCGCGACAGCGGTGTGAACCTGGTAGATGAGTTTTATGACCCGGGCAATGAACTGGCCAATAACCAGGATTACCGCGTGAACCCCTTACAGAATATCCAGAACCAGTATACCATGAACAGGGTGAATAACCTGTTTGCCAACGCATACGCAGAATACGCCATCACCAAAGACCTTACTTTACGTATAGCCGGTGGTATCAATACCGTGAATACGGAGATCGATATCTTCAACAATTCCAAAACGCAGTCCGGCAGTAAATGGAATTCCAATGGCGTGAACGGCAGCGTAGATTTCCGGCCCACCTCTTTGTGGCGTTCAGAGAACGCGCTTACCTACCGCAAAAGCTGGAATAAGCTGCATCACCTCACCGTGCTCGGTGTATTTGAAGCACAGGGCTATAAAAATTCGCAACGCAGGTTCTCCGCAAACCAGATCCCGAATGAAGACCTGGGTATGGATGCCATTGACCTGGCAGCGCCGGCCAATACCTCGCTGTTGTCGCTCAGCTCCCGCTGGACCATGGGCTCCGGTGCTTTGCGCGTGAACTACGATTACGACTCAAAATATCTTTTCGCCGCCTCTGTCCGTGCAGATGGCTCTTCCAAGTTTGCCGCCGGTAATAAATGGGGGTATTTTCCCGCTGTATCAGCAGCATGGCGTTTCAGCAGCGAAGCGTTTATGAAAGAGGTAAAGTTCATTACCGATGCAAAGATCAGGCTGGGGTATGGCGCATCGGGCAATAACCGGGTGAGCGACTTTGCCTATCTTCCACAATTACAACTCACCAATAATCAATACTGGTATTCCTCGGGCAATGGTCCTTTAGGTATCGGCGCCGTAATGGTTTCTTCCGGTAATACCAACCTGCGCTGGGAAACCAACGAACAAACCAATATCGGTTTAGATATGGCTTTCCTGAAAAACCGGCTTACGCTTACTGTTGATGCTTATATACGCACCACCAAAGACCTCCTGCTGGATGCCGCATTGCCCTATGCGCACGGAGTAGAGAGCGCAAAGGGATTCAAGAACGTAGGCCGGTTGCAGAACAAGGGACTGGAGATCTCCGTTTCCGGCGTGATTGCAGATAGTAAGAATTTCAGCTGGAACAGCAGCTTTAACATCAGCTTTAATAAAAACAAAATACAATCGCTGGCAGAAGGACAGCAATCTATCCTTTCCGGTTCCGGTACTTTTTTCAATACCACCTACTCCGGCCTGTTTCCTTATATTTCAGTGATAGGACGACCGTTGGGAGAAATGTACGGGCTGGTGTTTGATGGCGTATACCAATACAGTGATTTTGATGCGATGCCTAACGGCACTTACCTGTTAAAACCGGATGTGCCTACCAATGGCGCAGCACGTAACGCCATCCGCCCGGGCGATATTAAATACAAAGACCTGAACGGGGATCTGCAGGTGAACAACCAGGACTACACTATTATCGGCAGCGGTTTGCCTAAGCATACCGGCGGCTTCAGTAACGATTTCCGTTACCGCAATTTTGATCTGAACATATTACTGCAATGGTCTTATGGTAACGATATCATTAATGCCAACCGCTATGTGTTTGAAGGCGGCATTGTAAACAATCCGAATCTTAACCAGTTTGCCACTTACGCCAACCGCTGGACGCCCACGAATCCCAGCAATACCTTGTTCCGTGCAGGCGGTATGGGAAATGCGGCTTATTCTTCCCGTGTAATTGAGGATGGCTCTTACCTGAAACTGAGAACGGTTTCCCTGGGATACAATGTGCCCGGCGCCCTGCTGAAGCGTGCGAAAATAAAGAATGTACGCATTTATGGCGCCGCACAGAATATTTATACATGGACGAAGTACTCCGGTATGGACCCGGAAGTGAGCGGCAGGCCGGGCAACCTTACCCCGGGTTTTGATTATGCCGTTTACCCGCACTCGTTGTCTTATGTGACCGGTTTAAATGTAACCTTCTAAAATGATGAACATGAAACGTATTTGCATCCTGGCATGTATAGCAATAGCAGGATTTACTTCCTGCAAAAAATTCCTCGATACAAAACCGACGGATTTTTATACCACCGATAATTATTACGGAACAGAAGCGCAGCTGCAGCAGGGACTGAATGGCGTGTACGGCGACCTGATGCGCCCTGAGCTGTATGCACAGGTGATGGGCTTCAACTTTGTATCCACTACAGATGAAGTAATGTCGAACCGCACAGCAGACGGAGATGCGCGCGGGCTCCGTTATAATTATGATGCTTCCCTGGTACATATCGCCAACATATGGCGCTATGCCTATGTGGGCATCAATAACCTCAATACTTTGCTGGATAATATCAATAAGCCTGCAATGGATGAAGGGCGCAGGAATATCATCAAAGGGCAGGCATTGTTCCTCCGCGGGTTCCTGTATTTTATTCTTACCAGTAATTATGGAGATGTGCCGGTAGTGCTCCACACGCCTGCTATAGACGACGTAAACATTCCTCCTGTTAAGCAGGCGGATGTATATGCACAGGTGGAAAAGGATATGAAAGAAGCAGAAACACTGCTGAAAGATTATACGGTCGCCCAGGCGAAATTCAATGACGTGGTAACGCTCACCGCCGTGCAGGCCATGCTGGCGCGCGTGTATCTTTACTGGGCAGGTTACCCGCAGAACAACACCGCCAAATACCGGGACGTGATCACTTATACAGATAAAGTGATCCAGTCCGGTTTGCATGCGCTGAACCCTGATTACCGCCAGGTATTCATCAATCTTGCTACCGACCAGTACGATGTAAGAGAGAATATCTGGGAGCTGGGCTCTCTCGGCGCCGCCGCCGGCGTAGTAAATAAATCAGGCAATGATATCGGTAACTTTGTGGGCATACAATCCACGCTCACTGCACTGGATTCCACGTCCTACAACTCCGCGGCATGGGTATGGGTTACAAAGAAACTGTTCGATTCCTATGAAACAGACCCCAACAGCACTGCCGGTCCTAATAAGCCTTCACTGGATATACGCCGCGACTGGAACTGCGCCAACTACATTTACAGCGGTACCAATCCCCGTGTAAAAGCAGCCCGGCCCAATCCCTGGCAGATGTGCGCCGGTAAGTTCAGGAGAGAATATGTGCCGCAGGCAATCCGCAACACCAATGGGGTAGGCGGTACCTATAATATCAACTGGCCCATGATCCGTTATTCCGATGTGCTGCTGATGCGCGCAGAAGCAGAGAACTACGTGAACGGGCCAACGAACGCGTATACTTATATTAACCAGGTAAGAAAAAGAGGATATGGGTTGATGAATGGCAATGTAGTAAAATCTATTATCATGACGAATACCGGTAGCGGCTACACGAAAGCGCCTGCAGTGAGCATCACCGGCGGTGGCGGTAATGGCGCTACCGGTACGGCCATCATTGCAGAAGGGAAGGTAACCGGTATTTACCTGAACAGCCCCGGCGCCTTAACTGCAGGGTCTTACTATACCTCCGCACCTGTTGTAGTAATAGGCACTTTCTGGACGCCTGGTATCAGCTATGCAGCTGGCACACAGGTCACTAATAACGGTAACGTATATACGGTAACAACGGCCGGTACTTCTACCAATACAGCGCCAACAAATACATCCGGCGCATCCGATGCTGCAGTAACCGGTGCGGTATTTACCTATGCCGGTGAGGCCGCCACAGCAACGGCTGCTATTACCATTGGCAACGAATCTGATCTTACACCTGGTCTTAGTAAGGACGCATTCCAGCTGGCCATCCGTGATGAAAGAATGCGGGAGCTGTGCTTTGAAGCAGTAAGGAAAGCGGATCTCATCCGCTGGGGAAATTTTGTGGCAGACATGCAGAACTTCGCTGCATGGGCCACCTCCAATGGGGCAGGCGTTACTTCCACCGGTAATCCCAACGGTTTACAGGGAGTACGTAATGTGAGCGCACGGCACGTTATGTTGCCCAAGCCTACTTATGAGCTCAATCTTAACCGCTTACTGGTACAAAACGAAGGCTGGTAAATCTAAAAAAACAAACATGAAAAAATCATTCCTCATACTGGTATCTTTCTTTGCAGTGGCCTGTTCCAAAACATTGGAAGTAGATTCACCGGATTTTAATGTAACTCTTGATCCTGCGCGGTTGATAGCTGATACTTTCACCTATCGCCTGGGCGATACCACCCGTTTTAAATTCAATGGTACAGTAGGTAATATCACCTTCTATTCGGGTGAGCCCGGCAAGCGTTACGATGGCCGCACCGCTGCTTATAAACTGGGTCGCATCACCCTTAGCTTTTCTTCAAAATCAGAATTTGGTACCCAAAAGAATACCCTGCAGGTGCTGGCCACCAACAAGCTGGCCGGCCTCGACTCCGCAACGGTAGTGAATGCTGCATGGACGGATATCAGTAACCGCGGCGCATTGGCCACCAGCGCTACGGTAGTGCCTTTCGGCACTGCCGACCTGACAGACCTGCTGGCCAATGAAAACGATTCGCTCTTTATTGCTTTCCGGTACAGCGGCGTAACCGGGTCAACACAGCGCACCTGGACGATCACCGAACTGGCAGTGAACAATGTATTGCCGGAAAAAACGGTGCTGTTAAGCTCTTTCTCAACAGACGTAGCTTACTGGACGCGTTATGGCAGTGTATGGAACCCATCCAACGGGCGTTGGACGGCATCCGCCTCCGATCTCAAAATCACCGGCGGTGGCGGCAGTGCGGCTTCCAATACCAGCTGGGTGGTTACCAAACCACTGTATGCAGGCCGTGTTCCGGGAGATGTAGCCACAGGCATCAAAAGCATCAACGAACCGGATAAAGCCGAATATGCATACGTATATCCCGCCCCGGGGGTGTACAAGGCTACTTTTGTAGCATTTAACCACACGCTGGATGAAGACAAACGTGTAATAAGGGAATTTATCATAAAAGTGACACCATAGCACATGAAACCATTGCTTTATCTTATTCTCACCGCCGGGCTTACCGTCTGGAACGGCGGCGGTGAGAAAGACTTTGTAGACAGTAATGCAGGCTTTGCGAGGCAACAGCTGAAGCATATGCTGAAGGATACGGAATCGCGCGAGCCACTGGCTTTTCCACGTACAACCAATAAAGAGGGAAAAATGATCACTACCTCTATGTACGATTGGACGCCCGGTTTTTTCCCGGGCTCGCTCTGGTATGCCTATGAGCAAACCAAGGATCCCGTATGGCAGCAGGAGGCCGTTAAATGGACGGAGAAACTGGAACCGCTGAAAGATTTTACCCAACACCACGATCTCGGTTTCATGATGTATTGCAGTTATGGCAATGCTTACCGCCTTACCGGCAATAAAGCATACCGCGATATCCTGATCCAGGGCGCCCGCTCACTCAGCACGCGCTTTAATCCAATAACCCGGAGCATTAAATCCTGGAATGCTTTCAAATCATGGCATGGCCAGCAGATGTATTACTACCCTGTGATCATCGATAACCTGATGAACCTGGAACTGCTGTTCTTTGCTTCCAGGGAAACCGGCGATACCAGCTTCCGCCACATAGCGGTGAGCCATGCTGAAACAGCCATGCACAACCAGGTACGGCCCGATTACAGCTCCTATCACGTTGTATGTTATGATACCACCAATGGTAAGGTATTGGCCCGCGAAACCGCACAGGGCTATGCAGACAATTCCACCTGGTCGCGCGGGCAGGCATGGGGCATCTATGGCTTTACCATGATCTACCGGGAAACGCATGATCCGCGTTTTCTCAAAACCGCCGCCGGTATGGCGGATTGGTTCCTGGATAATAAAAATCTTCCGGAAGACAAAGTTCCTTATTGGGACTTTAATGCAGCAGAAGCAGGATATAAGCCAGGCATACGTTCCAATGCCAACAACATAAAAACAAAGTATCGCGATGTTTCGGCAGCAGCTATTGTGTCGTCTGCATTATTTGAACTGAGTGGTTATGTAGATAAAAACAAGGGAGAGCAATACCGTAAAGCGGCCATCGCCATACTGCATTCGCTGGCAAGTGCCGCGTACAGGGCGCCGGAAGGGAAGAACGGTAATTTTATGCTGATGCATAGCGTAGGAAGCATCCCGCATAATGCAGAGATCGATGTGCCGCTGGTGTATGCTGACTATTACTTTATGGAAGCACTGGAGCGCTACAGGGCTTCACTTGATTGAGTAAGATAAACATAGTATAAAGAAGAACAGGCGCCTGGTTATCCGGGCGCCTGTTCTTTTAGTGTTATTTACTGCCGTCGTTTTACTACTTTTACGACAAGAGGGAACAGGGTTTACTCACATGCCAGAGCGACTACATACTGATAAGGAACTGCTGCAAATGATCTCGGAAGGCGACGAAGCCGCTTTCCGCAGTTTTTTCCATGCATGGCAGGGCAGGTTGTTCCATTATATCCGTACCATCATCAAATCTCCGCAGGTGGCGGAAGAAGTGGTGATGGACGTACTCACCAAATGCTGGGTGGGAAGAGAGCTGCTGCCCCGTATTGAGCATCTCGAGGCTTTTATGTTCCGTGTTGCCTACCACCGCGCTATTGACTTCCTGCGTGCTGCCAGCCGGAATCCGCAGCTGGTAGACCTCCTGTGGGAAGAGATCCAGATGGCGGATGCCACGGAAGCCGACAACCAGGTAATGATAAAAGAATATGAAACAAAACTCCGGGAAGCAATTGGCTTGCTCAGCTCTCAGCGCCGGAAAGTATACCAGCTAAGCCGGGAGGAAGGGCTTTCCCATAAAGAAATCGCCGGGCGGCTGTCCCTTTCCAGGCACACTGTCAACAATCATATCACCGAAGCCCAACGGTTCATCCAGCAATACCTGGCCGATCATCTTAACCTGGTGATGGTATTTACCCTCCTGCATGTGGTTTCAGAAAAAGTGTAGATTTTTTTTCAGATCGATTAGTTATTCCTCCTTTTTCCAGCGTCTGGCTATTAAAGGCAGCTATTCCCTGCCATCCACGTATGAATGAAACAGATAACAGGGTAACCTTCCTGTTCGAACGTTATGTTACCAACACCTGCACGCGCGAAGAGCTGGAAGAGCTGCTGGCAGCCGTGAAGCAAAGATCTTCGGACGACGCCCTGCGCCTGGCTATGGAACAGCACTGGCGCAATAGTCGCGGTGCAGCAGGCATCCCGGATGCCGAAGCCAAACTGGAACATCTTCTCATCAATACACGCCTGCCTGCAGATCAGCAGGAGGAGGAAAGCCGCACTCCGGTTATCCCGGTACGCAGGGTATACCGCTGGCGTTACGCTGTCGCTGCTGTAGTAGCATTGGGACTGGGCGCTATGGGATACCTTTACCTGCAACGATCACCCACTCCTTCCGCCATAGCTCATCACAACATCTTAAAACAAGATGTACCACCCGGAGGCAATAAAGCCATGCTCACCCTGGCGGATGGCTCCACCGTGGCGCTGGACAGCGCCTCCGGGCGCGTGATGCAGCAGGGCAATACCTCCATCCATCTGCAGAACGGCCGGCTGCAATATGATGTAAACGGCGCAACTGCTGCGGCGGGATTCAATACCCTGGCCACGCCCCGCGGCGGACAATACCAGCTGGTGCTGCCAGATGGTTCCAAAGTATGGCTGAACGCGGATTCCAGGCTGAAATATCCCACGGCGTTTGTTGGAAAGGAAAGGGTAGTAGAGCTGAAAGGACAAGGATATTTCGAGATCGCAAAGAAAGCAGGACAGCCGTTCAAAGTACGCGTTTATAATCTGGAAGTGCTGGCGCTGGGCACCAGCTTTGACATCATGGCCTATGATGATGAACGTACCATGAACGCCACCCTGCTGGATGGCGCCGTAAAAGTAAGCGTGAACAGGGAAGCAACACTTTTGCAACCCGGGCAACAAGCCGCTGTTGTTCGCGGCGCTGACGCCATTGCTGTCAGCAAGGTGAACACGGACCACGTGATTGCCTGGAAAAACGGCTACTTCTCTTTTGTGGACGCGGATATCCAAACTATTATGCGACAGCTTTCCCGTTGGTACAACGTAGAGGTAAGCTATGCCGGCGGTGTGCCGCAGGGAATCTTCTCCGGGGAGATCGGGAAAGGTCTAACCCTGGCGCAGGCGCTGCAAACGCTGGAGCAGGCAAGGGTGCATTTTAAAATAGAGCATGACAGGCATATCATCATACTGCCGGAATAAATAAGTAAATAAACCTATCAACCAATCTTCCATGTTATGTACAAATTAATGCTATCGCTATTCTTGTTTTTTTTCCTGAAAGCTACTGCCGTCTGTAACTCCCAGCAAATCACCTTCAGCGGGAAAAATGTTCCGCTGGAAAAGATGTTTGCCGTGATCAAACAACAGACAGGTTACGTATTCTTTCATCGCAACGAGGACATGGCCGCGGCCCAACCAGTCACCGTTACCTTTAATAACACACCGCTGGAAACAGCGCTGAAGATGATGCTGAAAGACCAGCCACTGCGTTATTCTTTGCAGGGCAATACAGTGGTCATCAGCCGTAAAACAACATCGCCCGCGCAGCAGGGATCGGGGCAACCCGTCATCGACAACTTACAGGGCAAAGTGGTGAATGAAAAAGGTGAGCCAATACCCGGGGCCACTGTGCAGGTGAAAGGCACCGGTCGCGGCACCACCACAAATGTAAATGGTGCATTCACCCTCACTAATGTACCGGAGAAGGCCGTGCTGTTAGTTTCCGCGCTGGGGCTCAAATCAAAGGAAATCACTTTGTCCGCAGGTCAGAATAACATCACCGTTATCCTGGAAGGCGATACAGAAGCCCTGGGAGAAGTAGTGGTAGTAGGTTACGGCCAGGTAAGAAAGAGTGATCTCACCGGTTCCGTTGCTTCTATACCCGTGGGAGAAATCAGGAAAGTAGCCGTTACTTCACTGGACCAGGCTTTGCAGGGAAGAGCCGCCGGCGTGCAGGTAACACAGAACTCCGGCGCTCCAGGCTCCTCCACCACTATCCGTATCCGTGGCGGTAACTCCATACAGGGCGACAACGAGCCGCTGTACGTGATAGATGGTATTCCCTTCAAAAATGCCGGCGTAAGCACTGGCTCCGCCTTTAACGTGTTGAGTACTCTCAACCCGGCAGATATTGAATCCATCAATATCCTGAAAGATGCTTCTTCCACAGCCATCTATGGCTCCAGGGGAGCCAACGGCGTAGTGATCATTACTACCAAAAGAGGAAAAGCGGGTAAATCTGTTATTAATTTTGATACCTACTACGGCACGCAGAACATACGCCGGAAATACCCGGTGCTGAACGGAAGCGAGTACGCACAGCTTGTCAATGAAGCCAATACCAATGATGGCCTGCCTGCCGTATACACACCAGACCAGGTAACAGCTTTTGGTAAAGGTACCGACTGGCAGGACGAAATACTCCGCACAGCTCCCATCGCCAATTACCAGTTATCTGTTAGTGGTGGGGATGAAAAAACGCAATACGCCTTGTCCGCTGGCTATTTCACTCAACAGGGGATCATCAAAGGATCTGACTTTAACAGGTATTCCTTTCGCGTAAATATCGACCGGAAGCTAACCAGCAAGATCAAGATAGGCAACAGCCTCACCGTGAGTCGCACGGCGAGTAACCAGGCCAAGTCTGATGGCAACCTGGGCTCTGCCGGTCTGGCAACAATGGCTGCGCTGCAGTTTCCTCCACTTCTTACCCCATACGATAAGGATGGTAAATACCTGATTAATGATCCCAAGCTTACTTTCCCGGCAGATAACCCGGTAGCATTGGTGCAGGATTCCAGGAACCGCAATACCGCCTACCGTGTTTTCGGTAATGTGTTCGGCGAATACGAAATACTCGAAGGACTTAGCCTGCGGGTGATGTTCGGCGCGGACGCCATTCTGCAAAAGCAAGATAATTACCTCCCGCGAAGTGTGGCCAGTGGCCTCTCCCAGGGTGGTGTAGCCTATATCTACAATGAACAGAACATTACCTGGCTGAATGAGAATACCCTTACTTATACGAAAAGATTCAACCAGGTGCACAGCATTACTGCCCTGGTAGGTTATACCCAACAGGTAAACCACACAGAATACAATTCTTCATCTGCCCGCAGCTTTGTAAATGATAACCTGGGCTCAGGCAACCTGGGGGCAGGCGCCATTCCTGTGACCCCTTCTTCAGGCATTGGCGAATGGGGGCTGGAGTCTTACCTGGGCAGGGTGAATTATGGCTATCGCGATAAGTATTTAATCACCGCTTCTTTTCGTGCGGATGGATCTTCCCGGTTTGGCGCCAACAAGCGCTTCGGCTTTTTCCCTTCTGCCGCACTGGCATGGCGGGCGAGCGAAGAGCCTTTCCTGAAAAGCGTGAAACAGATCAGCGAATTGAAAGTCAGGGCTACCTATGGTACCACTGGTAACCAGGATGGTATCGGTAACTATCCCGCCTTCTCGTTGTTGGGTACCCAGAATTATGTGCTGGGCAACACAGTGGCCACCGGTATTGGCCCCAACCAGATCGCCAATCCGGACCTCTCCTGGGAAACCACCTCGCAGGCCGACCTGGGCGTTGACATTTCCCTGTTCAACAGCAGGATCAGTCTCACAGCAGACGCCTATCTGAAAAGAACCAGGAACCTGTTGCTGAATGTAACTATCCCCAGCACCTCCGGCTATTCCAGCGCTTATAAGAACCTGGGCCAGGTGGAGAACAAGGGGATAGAGCTTAGCCTTTCCACGGTGAACCTTGACGGCGCTTTCAAATGGACTACGGATATCAACTATGTGATCAATCGTAACAAAGTGCTGGACATTGGGGGCGCTCCGCAGATATTTGCCGGAGAAGTGGCTAACATTGCGCAGAATGTCAACTCCGGTATTATCCGTGTAGGTCAGCCACTGGGCTCTTTCTACGGCTATGTAACCGATGGTATTTACCAGTCTGCAGAAGAACTGTCCGCACTGGCGGATCCGAATGCGAAGAAACCAGGCGACCGCAGGTACAAGGATTTAAACAACGACAAGAAAATAGACGATGCAGACCGTACCATTATTGGTAATGTTCAGCCCAAATTTGCGGGTGGCATCAGCAACACCTTCTCCTACGGCGGGTTTGACCTCAGCGTTTTTTTTCAGGGCGTGTATGGCAACAAGATCCTGAACGCGAATCGGTTTGAGCTGGAGTATCTCAACGGCACCATCAACCAGGACCGGGATATGCTTGATCGCTGGACGCCAACGCATACCAATACGGACATTCCACGCGCCACTAATGCGCGTCCTACAAACCGTATCTCTACACGACAGATTGAGGACGGCTCCTATCTGCGGCTTAAGAACCTGCAGCTGGGCTACAACCTGCCCGCTTCCGTACTGAATGCCATTAAGGTGCATTCCATACGTGCATACGCGAGCGTACAGAATCTTGTTACCTGGACAAAATACAGCGGCTATGACCCCGAGGTGAACCGCTTTGGGCAGGACAGCCGCAGCCAGGGTTTCGACTACGGCAGCTATCCAACCGCAAGGACCGTGCTTTTTGGGTTAAATGTCAGCTTCTAACAAAAATATTTCTGTATATGCAAAAGTTCATTCTTTTTTTACTGTTGATAGCAGGTATATCCTGCGGAAAGCTAAACGAGGTGCCGCAGTCCAGCTTTACACCAGCCAATTTCTACAAGAATGCGGACGACGCAAAGGCGGCCGTTAATTCCGTATATGACCTGCTGAACACCCCCAGCCTGTATAACCAATCTATGTGGGTACTGATGGATCAGGCTACGGACGATGCCGAATGGGGCGGTGGTCGCTCTACGGTGAACCAGTCCAAGAACGATCTGGACAAATATACTTTCACGCCGGCTACCACTACTTTCCAGGTGGTATGGAGCGCGTGCTACCAGGGCATCAACCGCGCCAACACCGTGCTGGGGCGGGTACCAGCCATTTCTATGGATGATGCGCTCAAAACACGCCTGCTGGCTGAAACAAAATTTATGAGAGGTTTTTACTATTTTACTTTGGTGCGGTTATTCGGCGGTGTGCCGGTGGTATTGCAGGAAACCAACTCACTCAGTGACCTGGCAGTATCCCGGAAAACGGTAGACGAAGTATACCAGCAGATCGTAGCAGATTTTACTGATGCAGAGAAAGCGCTGCCGGCATCCTATACGGGCGCCGACAAAGGCAGGGCCACCAAAGGTGCGGCAACAGCTTTCCTGGCGAAGGTTTACCTGACCCGGCAGGACTGGGCAAAAGCCTCCGCCAAGTGCAAGGAAGTAATAGACCTGGGTGTGTATGACCTCTGGACTAATTTTGCAGATGCATTTGCTATTGCCAACAAGAACGGTAAAGAAGCGGTATTTGAAGTGCAGGCGCTGGGAGGCGGCGTAGGAGAGGGCAGCTTCATGCAGGGTTATATGCGGCCTGGTTTCGATAAGGTAAATGGTGTTTCAGGCTTTGGCGACGATCCTCCTACAAAGAACCTGTATGATGCCTATAGCCTGGCGGACAAGCGCAGGGATGTGACCATCAGGCTTTATTCTGCCACTACCACACCTCCGGCGCCGGCTAATATTCTTTTCCCGGGATATATATGTAAATACCTGGACCCTTCCGCCACAGCTACAGGGGAAGGCAGCAACAACTATCCCATTATCCGGTATGCAGATGTGCTGCTGATGTACGCCGAAGCGCTGAATGAGCAGGCCGCTGGTAACGTGGAAGCCTATACGGCAATTAACCGGGTGAGGGGAAGGGCCGGTCTTGCAGACCTGCTGCCCGGGTTGAGCCAGGGCGCATTCCGCGACAGCGTGCTGCTGGAAAGACGCCTGGAGCTGGCCTTTGAAGGGCATCGCTGGTACGACCTCGTGAGGACCAAACGGCTGGCCAGCGCGATGAAAGCGCAGAATGCAAGTATTGTTGTCCTGGAAAAACATAACCTGTATCCCATCCCTCAAACAGAGCGGGATGTAAATAAGAACCTGACACAAAACCCTGATTATTGATAATGCATCGCAGAACATTTTTACAAACAGGTTTGCTCACTACATCGGCAGCTTTCCAGGAAAAATACTTTTCCTGGAAGGATGCCGTGAAACCATTGCCGGCAGTAGATCCGCAGGTGATCAATGCAGGTGTTGGCGGCAACAATACCATTGACCTGCTAAAACGGATCGACCAGGATTGTTTATCGCACCGGCCTGACCTTACCGTTCTGATGGCAGGTACCAACGACATGAACAGCGTGAAGTATGTGCCGTTACCGCAATATGAGGCGAATGTCCGCAGTATGGTTAAACAGATCCTGAACATCAACAGCCAGGTGCTGCTGATGACCATCCTGCCAGCTTACGAGCCTTACCTGTTCACCCGCCACAAGAAGGAGTTCTACGAGCCTGAAGGGTACCAGGAGCGGAACCGGCAGGTGAATAATGTGATCCGTAAAATCGCGGCAGACAATAAACTACCGGTACTGGACATGCACCATGTTTTTGAAAAAACAGGTAATATAGGTACCGATGCGGATAGCCTTCTCCGTAATGAAGCTAACAGCGGGAAAACGGATGGCTTGCATCCCACTCCCGAAGGATACCGCCTGATGGGCGTTGTGGTGTATGAGGCGATCATGCAGTTGCAGCTGCCGCATAGCAAAGTGGTTTGTTTTGGAGATAGTATTACATTGGGCGATGGCGGCGTATCCGGTAGAAGTTATCCCGCCACCCTCAAAAGATTGCTTGGTTCCTGAAAAAATAAATTATGAAGAAATTCCTCGTTAGCATTGCTGTATCCGTTTACTCCTTATCCGCAGTTGCTGTGCCGGTTCCCGCGAAAATGACGGCTGACGTTATTATTTATGGCGGCACCTCCGCGGCTGTTATTGCTGCCGTGCAGGTGAAAAAAATGGGCAGGTCTGTCATCATTGTATCTCCGGACACACACCTGGGCGGCCTTTCCTCGGGGGGCCTGGGCTTTACCGATACCGGCAACAAATCCGTTATAGGCGGGTTGTCGCGTGAGTTCTACCACCGCGTATACCAGCACTACCAGCAGCCCGATGCCTGGCATTGGCAGCAACAGCAGGAATACGGCAACAAAGGCCAGGGAACAGTAGCGATGGACGGCGCAGAACGCACCATGTGGATCTTTGAGCCGCATGTAGCGGAACAGGTGTTTGAAGATTTTATAAAAGAAAACAAGATCACGGTATACCGGGATGAATGGCTGGACCGCGAAAAAGGGCTGATCAAAAAAGATGGTAACATCACAACCTTCACCACTCTCAGCGGGAAAACCTTTGCCGGCAAAATGTTCATTGACGCCACCTATGAAGGCGACCTCATGGCTGCTGCCGGTGTTAGCTACCACGTGGGCCGTGAAGCCAACAGCGTGTACGGTGAGCAATGGAACGGTATCCAGGTGGGTGTGCTGCACCACGGCCATCACTTTAAAACAAACATCAGCCCCTACAAAATAGCGGGCGATTCCTCCAGTGGGCTGCTACCCCTCGTTTCCGGCGATGACCCCGGTAAAAAAGGCGATGGCGATAAACGGATACAGGCTTACTGCTTCCGTTTGTGCCTCACCAATGACCCCCGCAACAGGGTGCCCTTTGAACGGCCTAACGGCTACGACTCTACGCAGTATGAACTGCTGGTGCGTGTATTCAATTCCGGTTGGCGGGAAACCTTCAATAAGTTCGATCCCATTCCCAACCACAAAACAGACGTGAATAACCACGGCCCTTTCAGCATGGATAACATCGGGATGAACTATGATTACCCGGATGCTTCTTATGAAAGAAGGACAGCCATTATCAAAGAGCATGAACAATACCAGAAAGGGCTGTTGTATTTCATCGCCCACGATCCCCGCATACCATCAGACGTACAGGATGCCATGAACAAATGGGGCCTGTCTGCCGACGAGTTTAAGGATAACGGCAACTGGCCGCACCAGCTGTATATCCGTGAAGCACGGCGCATGACGGGTATGAGCGTAATGACGGAGAACGAAGTACTGGGCAAACGCCCGGTGAGCCAGTCCGTAGGCATGGGCTCCTACACGCTGGACGCGCACAATGCACAGCGTTATGTAAAACCCGACGGCTTTGTGCAGAATGAAGGCGATATAGGCGTGGACGCTAAGCAGCCTTACCGGATCTCCTATGGCGCTATTGTGCCGAAGAAAGGAGAATGTGGGAACTTGCTGGTGCCGGTATGTATGTCCAGCTCGCATATTGCCTTTGGTTCCATCCGCATGGAGCCGGTGTTTATGATCCTTGGCCAGAGCGCCGCCACCGCTGCGGTACAGGCCATAGCCGATAAAAAAACGGTGCAGGATATCAGTTATGAAAAGCTGCGGGCACAGTTGATGAAAGACAAGCAGCGGCTGGAGTAGTAAATAAAAAAGGAGGGAGTCTTTCTATGTTGAAAAACTCCCTCTTTTTAGTGTTACTTATTACCGTCCTCTTTTTTGCGTGGTCCCTGGCTTTTTCTATATGCCTTCAGCTCGTCTTTGTCGAGATAAGTATCCTTGTTGGTATCAATAGCGGTGAAGTTTTCGCTTAATTTGGAAAGCCGCTTATTATCTTTCGCCGCTGCATCCACTTCCGCTTTACTGAGTTTACCATCCCCGTCTGTATCAATCTTCTTAAAAAATCCTTCACGGTCGTGCTGCTGTGGTTGTTGCGCGTAAGTTTTTACAGAAACCAGTGTTGTCATTAACAAACCTGCTACAAGAAAATGCTTCATCATAATTGTGTGTTTTTAGTTTTGAATGAATTAATATTCCCGGTGTAACCCAGGAATCGGTTCAGCATATTTTTTTTAGATGGCGGGAGGGAATGGAAGTTTAAGGGGGAGAAGAGGATGGTAAGTAGTTGCAGGATAAGTTGGCGCCTGGTATGGCTTGATAATATTGGGTTTAGGGGTGTTTGAACGGTTGGGGTTCTTAACACTGTTTAACGTTGGTTAGTAGTAATTAACGGTTGGGGGAGGGGGGAAGTTGGGTTGAGAAGGAATACAGGGGTTGTTATAAGTAAATTTGTGCTCCAGTATTTACCTAAAATCCAAAAATAAAGTCAATTGGTCACAAACCTGGAATGGATCAGCTGCAGGTTGATGAATTCATTAATTCGATCATGAAAAATATAATTGAAGTATTAAATAGTCATTTTAAGATTCTTCAGATAGTTATTGAAAATTTTACCATTTTGGACAGCAATTTGGAAGTTCTTATAAAAATTAATTCAGCACAGTTTGGTATAAAGACTATAGCTTTTGAGAATGTGTCTGGTATTAATGTAAATTCGGAGTATTATTTTTGTTCAGATAAATCTTCTATAATTATAGAGGATTTATCTGGTGTACAAATGGAGGGTATTAAGTACCGGGTTGCTATTGCGGAGAATTCAATGACCTTTTATTGTAAGTATATTACTTTGAAAGATTAGACTGCCAGGATGTGGTAAATCTGGGTTTAACAGCTTATTCATTAATTCCTTAATTTCTACGTTATAGCTGTGATGTCTCTGATACTTGCGTCTTATGACGATTTTTTAAATGAGAATAATTTGGAAAATGATGATAGATGGGATGAAAATAAATCCATACTGGAATCTGAGAGAGTAATTTTTGCAGATTTGATAAATTATTGGTCGTTGTATAATGAAGTAGATGAAGATAATCTTTTTCGAATAACCTCTCTTGTGAGAGGCATAAAATTAGAATGAAATTGCTGCACTTGCAGGGATGGTGATGTAATAACTGTAACCACTATTTTTTAGCGCATTGGTCTTCGTATTTATTCAACAGAATGACGCCATGGAATTAAGT
>NZ_DATCRD010000057.1:0-5409 GCF_036569185.1 Chitinophaga sp. | reverse complement strand
GTTCTGGGATACCAGATCATCCAAGCGGGCATTGGCCGCGTTATATTCCTGCTGTAGCGCATCGCGGGAAGAAGAGATCGAATCTATCTGGGTGTTTTTTTGAACGATTTGCTCGCTGGATTTATTTTTGTCATATAACATATATATCCAGGTACCGGCTAATGCTGCAATTAAAATACCGTAAATTAGACCATTGCGGCTGCGTGGTTTTTCTGGTCCGGGTGATCCCGGTGCAGGTGAATTAAAAGTGTTCTCCGTCATAGTTGTGAGTTTTATGTTTATTGTTATATGGTTAAAAATTGTTATTCAAAAGTACTTATAATATTCTTATTTTATAAATAGCTATAAAACTGTTTTTCAATTGTGCTTCCAAATATTGCGTTAGATCAATTATTACTGTTGGACATAGAAACAACACCGGCGGCTCCAGCTATAGAGCACTTATCTGAAGATATGCAACAGCTCTGGCGTGAGAAAATGGCAAAAACTGCGCCAGTTTCAGGAAACGATGATTCAGCATACGCCGACAGGGCCGGCATCTACGCCGAATTTGGAAAAATTGTATGTATTTCGGTAGGTTTTTTCAGCCTGGAAAATAACAGGTACCAGCTAAGGCTGAAGTCGTTTTGTAATGATGATGAAGCAGTTGTGCTCTCCGGGTTTTTAGAATTAATTAATAAATTTTATGCGAAATATCCCCGGTTCCAGTTTGCCGGGCATAACATCAAAGAATTTGATATTCCTTTTATTTGCAGGAGGTCTGTTATTCATCAGTTATCTTTGCCACAACCTTTACAGCTGCATGGATTTAAACCCTGGGAAGTTCCTATGCTGGATACCCTGCAGCTGTGGCGCTTCGGGGACTTTAAACATTACATCTCCCTGAAACTCCTGACCGCTGTAATGGGTATTGATACGCCCAAAGACGATATAGACGGCAGCATGGTAGGCAAGGTATACTGGGAGGAAAAGGACCTGGAACGTATTGCCACCTATTGCCAGAAAGATGTACTGGCGGTTGCACAACTGTTGTTGAAATTCAAACGGTTACCGGCATTAAATCCGGAAGATATCATCATCGTAAAAAAATAGTCGTAAGACGAAAAGCAATATAATAATGGAGTACCAGGACATCATCAGGGATTGGAAGCAACAGAAATTCAAGTCATTATACTGGCTGGAAGGTGATGAAGATTTCTTCATTGACCAGGTAACCAGTTATGCCGAACATGAACTGTTGCCGGAATCGGAGAAAGGCTTCAATCTCACCGTTCTTTATGGAAAAGATACGGATTGGACCCAGGTGATCAATGCCTGCCGGAGATATCCCATGTTTGCAGAAAGACAAGTGGTGCTCCTGAAAGAAGCGCAGGCCATGCGCGACCTGCTGAAACTGGAAGCGTATATAGATAACCCGCTTACTTCCACCGTGTTTGTAGTGGCGCATAAGCAGGGCAAAATAGATGGCAGGAGTAAAATGGCTAAGCTCATAAAGGAAAAAGGCGTATTGCTGTCTACAAAAAAAATGTACGATAACCAGCTGCCTGGTTGGGTGGAAAGTTACGTAAGCAGCCGGGGGCTGGCCATTTCACAAAAAGCGGCTATTCTCCTGGTAGATCATATCGGCAACGACCTGTCGCGCATAGCCAATGAAATAGATAAGCTGCTGGTAAACCTGCCCGCTCAGAAAAAGATTGATGAAGCGGATATTGAAAAGTATGTGGGCATCAGCAAGGAATACAATGTGTTTGAATTGCAAAACGCCCTGGGACAGAAAAATACTGACAAAGTATTCCGGATCGTATCCTATTTCGCCGCCAATCCCAAAGCGGCGCCCATTCAAATGACCTTGCCGGCCCTATATAACTTCTTCGCCAAAGTAAACCTCATTTTCAGTGTAAAAGGAGGGGAGAAGGAAGTAGCTTCGGCGCTCGGTGTGCATCCTTTTTTCGTAAAGGACTACATGAATGCTGCCCGTCAATATGGCCCGGATGGCACAGAGAAAGCTATTTTGCTGTTACATCAGTATAACCTGCGGAGTATAGGCATTAACGATAGCGGGGTGGAAGACGGGGAACTGATGAAAGAGCTGATGTATAAAGTGATGAATTAAGAGAACGTTTATAAACCGTTTCAATGTCTGTTGAGATAAAAAAGATATTCCGAACGCTGGTGGGTATTTTGTTTTTCTTTCTGAGTAGTTTTTGTGCATTGGTTGTACTGATCAATACTGTTACCATTAGCCATGGAAGTATCCGCGTGGATCTCAAAATGGATATTTACAGGGCATTTTCCATGTGCTTTTATGTAGTAGCATCCGCCTTTTTTCTGTGGCGTGGTGTCCGCTTAATAAAACCTCCTAAAAAACGAAAAGAAACGATAGATTTCCTGGGCGAAGAATTCTAAGCTCCCGCCAGTATTTCCTTTGCCTGTGCGGAATCTTTATCCATCTGCGCTATCAGCGCATCTATATTATCAAACTTCAGGTTGGAACGGATATATTCCACAAAATGAACGGTTAATTCCTTCCCGTAAATATCTTCATTAAAATCAAAAATATGTACCTCCAGGCGCAGGTCTGTGCCATTGAAAGTAGGGCGGAAGCCAATGCTCATCACCGCCGGCAATAATTCACTGCTACCGCTGAGTTGCGCATTTACAGCATAAATACCTTCGGCAGGGATCAGCTTTCTTTCATCATTAAGATGCAGGTTAGCGGTGGGATAACCCAGCTGCCGGCCCATTTTATCGCCATGTACTATGGTGCCGGTGAGAAAATAGGTGTAGTGCAGTAGTTCATTGGCCAGCCGTATATTGCCTTCCTGCAGGCTTTTGCGGATTTTAGTAGAGCTAACAGTAAGGTCGTGCACTACCTGCTGCGGAATTTCCATCAGGGTAAAGCCATATTGTTGCTGTTCGGCTTCCAGCAATTCAAGCCCGCCTTCCCGGTTATGGCCAAAGCGGTGATCATAGCCGATAATAATAGTATGTGGCTTGAAACGTGCTACCAGGAAGTCTTCCAGGTAACTGCGGGCGGCCATTTCAGAAAATGCTTTGGTAAATGGTACTACCACCAGGTGATCGATCCCGGCGCGCTCCAGCAAAGCAATTTTTTCGGGTAAGGTAGTCAGTAAGCGGATGTTATTAGGTGTAGGCTGTAATACCTCACGCGGATGGGGATCGAAAGTAATGATCACGGTTTCGCCTCCGCAGGCAGTGGCAGCCTGCTCCAGTTGCTCAATAATGAAGCGGTGGCCTGCATGTACTCCGTCGAAAGTGCCTATTGTGATAATAGCATTACGGAATTCCGGTAAGTGGTCTAAGTCCCTGTGAACCTGCATATAAATCAATAACTATCAAAATCGCCGTGCAAATCTAACACATTCGGCGGGCATTCTGCATGGAATCTGTTACTTTTGCAGCCTGAAGAGCATCTTTATTTAGTTTATTTTTTATTTACATATTTATTTATTTCCCGGTGGATAATAATATTTACGCCAAACGTGGTGTTTCAGCAGGTAAGGAAGATGTGCATAATGCCATTAAGAATATTGATAAGGGCCTTTTTCCTAAAGCATTCTGCAAAATTGTACCCGATATTTTAGGCGGCGATGAAGCCTATTGTAATATCATGCACGCAGACGGAGCAGGTACCAAATCCTCCCTGGCTTACATTTATTGGAAAGAAACCGGGGATCTGGGCGTATGGAAAGGCATTGCCCAGGATGCTATTATTATGAATATGGACGACCTACTTTGTGTAGGCGCTACCGACAATATCCTTCTTTCTTCCACTATCGGGCGGAATAAGCAATTACTGCCCGGCGAAGTGATCGCCGCCATTATCAATGGTACAGAAGAAATCCTTGCAGAACTGCGGAATCATGGTATCAGTATCTATTCCACCGGTGGAGAAACTGCCGATGTAGGCGACCTGGTACGCACTATTATCGTGGATTCTACGGTTACCTGCCGCATGAAACGCGAAGACGTGATTTCCAACGACCGGATCCAGGCGGGGGATGTGGTGGTAGGACTGGCCTCTTACGGGCAGGCTACCTACGAATCCGAATACAACGGCGGCATGGGAAGCAATGGCCTCACCAGCGCACGGCATGATGTATTCAATAAAGCGGTGGCGGAAAAATTCCCGGAAAGCTTTGATCCGGGTATTCCTTACGACCTGGTGTTCAGCGGTAAAAAATCACTGACCGACAAAATAGATATCCCTGGCTTTGGCACCATGGATGCAGGTAAGCTGGTGTTATCACCCACCCGTACGTATGCGCCGGTAATCAAAAAAGTGTTGGAGCAATTCCGGCCGCAGATCCATGGCATGGTGCATTGCAGCGGAGGCGCCCAAACCAAGGTGCTGCATTTTATTGAGAATCTGCACGTGATCAAGGATAACCTGTTCCCGGTACCTCCGCTGTTCAGCCTTATCCAGGAGCAATCAGGCACCCCGTGGAAGGAAATGTACCAGGTGTTCAACATGGGCCACAGGATGGAATTGTATGTGCCGGAAGCAATAGCCGCAGATATCATCAGCATCTCCAGGAGCTTTAATATTGATGCACAGGTGATAGGCAGGGTAGAAGCAGCAGCAGAAAAGAAAGTAACAGTGAAAGCGCCCGCAGGAACTTTTGTGTATTGATCCTGATAATTTTTTAAAATAGAAGTCCCGGTCGCCACTGGCCCGGGATTTTTTATGGATTTTTGGGATCGCTTCATCTGTAGAGAAAAGATCGACAGCACAGGTACTATCAGGAACGCACATACGATAGGCGCTCACAAAGGATATGGCTTAGAAGAAGAAGCGTTACGGGTAATTAATAACATGCCTGCCTGGAAACGGAGCAAAACATGTACGCAGCAACCGGTAATGTATAATTTACCGATAAGATTCATTCTCCCGAAATCCTTCAAAAATCCAAATGATCCAATCAAATAAATCAGTATAATCAGCGTAATCCTGAGTCAGACAACCTTCGCAGACAAAAAAGCCCCGGCATACGCCAGGGCCCCTGATTGTTTATAGTTGTGTTAATTAGATAAACTAAACCTGATAGGAAGGTTAAACTGTACCGCCACCAGCTGTTTGTTTTGTTCGCCTGGTTTCCATTTGGGCATGGCCTTAACCACCCTGATGGCTTCGTCTTCCAGGCCATAGCCTTTCTTTGCACCTACTGTTTTCACATCACGGATGCTGCCATCTGCTTCCACAATAAACTGTACGAAAGTGGTACCGCTAACCTTGGCTTTCTGCGCCTCTTCGGGATAGCGGATATTTTTATTGAGATAGCGTGCCAGTGCATCTTCTCCTCCCGGGAACTGTGGTGGCTGTTCAACGAAGGTGAATACTTCATTGTTGTTGTCCTGGCGGAAAGTAATGGTTTCACCGGAGGGAGC
>NZ_DATCRD010000056.1:0-3611 GCF_036569185.1 Chitinophaga sp. | reverse complement strand
CTAAAAGAACGGACTTCGATGTGCTGTATGATATAACGCAGCAACTCGATTTCCTCACGAAAGGATTATCGCTCACCGGCCGTATCGCCTATGGCGGTATAGAACAATACGCCAGGAACCTGTTCCGCGAAGCGGAGCCGCCTTCTTATCATTACAACCCGGCCGACCAGTCGTACACCCTCGATCCGCGCGGCAACTACCGCCTGCAGAAGTACCGGGTTACAGGCAATACAGATCTCTATAGCCGGAATGTAAATACACAGGCCTTCCTTAGCTACAACCGTGTTTTCGGCGATCACTCCTTTAACGGGCTGGCGCTGTATAACAGGCAAAGCTATACGTCGAAGGCTGATATCCCCGCTAATTTCAGGGGCTTCTCCTTTAAGGTGGGTTACAACTACAAACAAAAGTACCTGCTCGATTTCAACGGCGCCTACAATGGGTCCGACAGGTTCCAGGCGAAAAAGAGGAACGGTTTCTTCCCCGCCGTGGGTGCAGGATGGAGCATTTCGGAAGAGCCCTTTTTTAAGAATAATATCTCTTTTGTAAGCCTGCTGAAAATACGCGGATCGTATGGTGTGGTAGGTTCGGACGTTACTTCTGGTAACCGTTACCTGTATCGCCAGGAATATGTAAATGGCGGTGGTTATTCTTTTGGGGAGAATGATACGCAGAATGGTTCTATCTACGAAGGCGATCTCGGTAATATGAATGTTACCTGGGAGAAAGCAAAAAAAGCAGACGTAGGTATCGACGTCAATCTCTTTAAAGACAAACTGTCTTTCACAATAGATTATTTCCACGATATCCGTTTTGATCAGCTGGTACGCAAGGGCTCTGTGCCGAATATCATCGGTATTGGGTATAGTCCTACCAACGTAGCCAGAACCAGCAACCAGGGCTTCGACGGGCAGATCAACTACCGGGGAAATATCCGCCAGGTGTTCTTTAATACCAGCCTGGTATTCCAGTATTTTAAAAATAAGGTACTGTTTGCAGATGAAGCACAACCGGCTTATCCCTGGCTGGCAAGAACAGGACTGCCTATTGATCAGCCATTCGGGTATACCTTCATAGGTTATTACACACCGGAGGATGTACAGAAGATCCAGGCGAATACACATGATAAACCAGCTACTCCGCTCAGCGAATACCCTATCCAGGCGGGCGATCTGAAATATAAGGATATCAATGGCGATGGGGTAATTGATAACAACGACCAGGGGCCTATTGGTAAACCCAACCTGGCCAATACTGTGCTGGGGCTTACACTGGGCGCCAGCTATAAAGGCTTTAGCGTAAACCTGTTATTCCAGGGATCATTTGGATACAGCTTCAGCGTGGTAGGTACCGGTATCGAAACTTTCCAGAGCCAGTTCCAGCCTATCCACCAGCAACGTTGGACGCCGGAGAATGCTGCTAATGCGCAGTTCCCGCGGCTTACCAGTAACCCTACCACTATCAACAGCGCACGTACTTATATGTCGGACTTCTGGCTGATTGATGCACGTTATGTACGATTGAAAACAGTAGACCTGGGCTATCAATTGCCCAGCCGCTGGTTACCGGCGCGGATCAATAATGCCCGTCTTTACCTGAGTGCATATAACCTGTTCACCTGGACCAACTATGATAAGTACCAGCAGGATCCTGAAGTGGCCAGTAACTCTGCAGGGGATGCATATATCAACCAGCGGGTGATCAACCTGGGTATTCAAATCGGTTTTAAATAATATCCTTATGAACAAACTGCTATTGCTATTGATGACCAGCGGCATCTTCTCTTCCTGTATGAAGAGCCCGTTAAATGGCTACCAGAGCCAGGAACGCGCCATCATTTCCTTCCGGTTGCCTCAGGGGCAGGTAGGTGCATCTGAGATCGTAAACGGAACGGATTCCGCTACCGTTACATTATGGGTGGATGACGATGTGGACCTGAGCGCCGTCAGTCCGCTGGTAACTGTTTCCAAAAGCGCAACCGTACTTCCTGCACCGGGTGTGAAAGTAGATTTTGCGACTAACGGCAACCGCTATACGTACCGTGTTACTTCCGAAGCAGGTATTCAGAAATACTGGTATGTGCGCATCCTGAAAAAGACAGCCGAGACTGCAGGGCCGCGCCTGCAACTGCTGCCTAATAATGGCCGCTGGGACCCGAACGTAACCGTGTACAGCGATCTTGATTATAACGATTACCTTACCCGTTACCAGAACTGGAATGGCGGCGACGGTTGCTACTCCGCTTTACTGCCCGACGGCCGTATTGTATGGTCGTTCCAGGACAGCTTTTTCGGACAGGTGAGCGCCGACCGTAACCGTACCAACAACGTGATGCTTCGTAATGCCGCACACCTGCAACTGGACACCTCTTTGCAGAGCTTTGTACAGCTGAACCCCGGCACCGGCACTGCCAGTCAGACCTGGATCAAATATGGCACAGCCGCGGAAGACCAGGACTGGTACTGGCCCGGCGCAGGACAGGTACATAACAATAAATTCCAGATGCTGCTGAGTCATGTCAGGAAAACAGGCGCCGGCTCCTGGGATTTTGCACATATAAGCACCGACCTCGCTATTTTCGATTTGCCTTCCATGCAGCTCAGCCAGATCATAAAGGATAAAGATGTGCTCAGCAATTACAGCGCAGGCAGTATGAAAGCGCCGGATGGCTATACGTATATGTACAGCACGGAAAACGGTTTTCTTACTTCTTCCATGTATGTAGCCCGTGTAGCGGGGCAGGATCTTACCGGCGCCTGGGAATATTACAACGGTACCGGGTGGAGCAATACTCCTGTGAAGTATAATGTTTGTAGTGATATCAGTCAGCCTAACGTGTTTTTCAAAGATGGAAAATATTACCTCGTATCACAACAGATCATTTTCGGGTTGGATATTTATATTCTTGAATCCAGTACGCCCGTTGGGCCATGGACCAACAAGCGCACCATTTACCATATTCCCGACCAGTACACCGGCGATATGATCACCTACAATGCGTTTGTGCATCATGCACTGAGCCGGCAGGGAGAGCTGGTGATCTCTTATAATATTAATCCCACTGATTTTGCCAGCAACTTTAACAGTCCTGGTAGCGCAGACAGGTACCGGCCATATTTTGTACGGGTATTCAATTGGAAATAACAGATCTTGTTCAATAGCAAAGGAAAAAAATTGCTGCTCTTGTTGATGATAGCAGGGCCGGCATTAAAAGCACAGGAAAAGACGTTTAGCCTAAACAGCAGTAACACCGCTGTGCACTGGAAAGTAAAAGCTGTATCGGAAGCGGGGCAGGAGCCGGGTATTTATTCGCCTGGCTATAACGATGATAACTGGGTAGATGCAGAGGTGCCAGGCACTGTATTCGGCGCTTTTGTAGCAGCCGGCCTGGAGAAAGATCCCAATTTTGGTGATAACATTTACCGGGTAGATAAAGCAAAATACGACCGCGATTTCTGGTACCGTACCACGTTTACGCCTACACGCAATAGTGCAGAAAAGCAATGGCTGAATTTCGAAGGAGTGAACCGCAAAGCGGAAGTATACCTGAATGGCCGGCGTATAGGCGCATTGGATGGATTTATGGACCGGGGCAAATTTGATGTAACGGA
>NZ_DATCRD010000055.1:0-6080 GCF_036569185.1 Chitinophaga sp. | reverse complement strand
CGGGTAGGTTTTTCTTTCAGTATGATGGTGATGGCGCCGCTTCTGAATTCCGCAACGCTTATTTCTTCTGTTTTATACCCGGTAAAGTTAAACACCAGGATGGCGTCGGCTGCTACCTTCTTCAGCTCAAATACTCCTTTATCGTTGGTAGTTACGCCACGGGAGGTGCCTTTAATAATGATGCTTACACCAGGAAGCAGTTCTTTCTTTTCATTAGTCACTGTTCCTTTTATATCAGTAACGGGAACGGTTAAACGCATCAGTGTATTCGTTACCGTTAGCTGGCCCATTTTCTTCCCGTTATCGTGTTTAATTACTACGCGATCGTACATTACGCTGTACGACAGGGAATAAGGCGTAAGCAGTTTATCCAGGAGGTCGCCTACTTTTTCGTTGTGTGCATTTACGCTCACTTTATTTACGTTCAGCGCTTCGCTGCCTACATATACAAAAGATACTTCCGCGAGGTTACTTATTTTCTCCAGGGCATCTTTCAGGATAACATTCTTTAGCTCTATGGTGATCTTTTTATCGAGAGCATCCTGCAAACCATTGCCGGCGTGGACTTTCGACACTGCCAGCAGGAGCAGTAAGCAATAAATAAATGATAGTTTTTCTTTGAACATAGTTACTTTTTATTGGTTTTGTCCGGCCATAGGATCCCCTTCCCGGGCTTTGGTTAAAACCGGGCAATAAAGGGCCTTCTGCATGAGCAGGGTATTTTTCAATCAGCTATATCATGGCAATAGATCAGCCGGGCGGTAAGGGTATTACTCGTATCATGTAATGTTTAGTTTGGTTGAAAATATTCTACGGTTTATTTACGGTACATATTGGCAAAAGACAGCCCTGTGAGCGGCTTTGCGATCACTTCAGTTAACTAACCAGCATGCAATTCTTTCAGGCTAAAGGCCACCAGGATAGTATTCCGGACTACAATTTTCTATTTCTCAAATTTTGGTTCAGCTTTGTTGATAGCAGTTTCTCATCCTGAATATAGTTTGGTTAACGATATAGCGGTCGTTATTTACAATTTCCACCAACGATCATATACCCTTTACTGGTATTATCTTTTCTGACCCTGGCATCTAATGAAAAAGCAATTAATGCAAGCGCTTTATCCAAATCATCCACTGTATTAAAAGACCCGTAGAACCTGCATTGGGCAGATTGCTGATCTGTTGCCACCGGTACGTTGTAATACCGCTGCAGGTCTGTTGCCACTTTTGACAAGGGCTCTCCCTTATAAATGAATTTGCCGCTCATTTTCTGGGTAAAGAACCTGGCATCTTCCGTGCCGTCCTGTAGCTGCAGGTCCTGCGAGGCAGGGTTATACACCGCGCTTTTGTTGGCCGTTAACACCAGCCGGGCATTTTTACTGGGTTTTCCTTCTCGGGTGTTCACCTGTACCATTCCCGATACCACTACTACCCTTGCAGTGTTTCCCCCGTGCACTTCCATATTAAAGGAAGTACCTAATACGGTGGTATTGATCAGCGAAGAGGAAATGATAAACGGGTGTTTCGCATCATGGTTGATTTCAAAGAAAGCTTCTCCCTTTAATATTACTTCGCGGTTCTTCTTATCAAATACTTCCGGGTAAGTAATACTGGAACCTTTTTCCAGGTGCACTAAAGACCCGTCGGGCAGTTTCACGGTTTGCCGTTCCGATGTGGTGGCAATCACCCGTTGTTTTACACGATCCTGCAGCAGCAGGTACCATACGGCGCCTGCAAGGAGCAGTACGACAGCGGCAGCGGCCACCTTGTGTCTGAACAAACGGAAAATACCTTTAAAAGAACTATCTGCAACGCCTATACGCTGGTGAATGCCTTTCAGCATCCTGTCGGACAGACGTTTATCGAGTATATACTTTACCGTTAGGAGATCGGCCTCATAATACTCGGCCGCCACTGTTTCCAGTTCTGAAAAATCATTGGCATCGAGGTATTCCATCATCCACTCCTGCTCTGTGGCAGTCCATTGATCTTTACTTAACAGCTGTTTGAGATATTCCTTTCTGTTGGGCACTAGCGTGATGGTTTAATCTAAATACGCGCAGTTAATAAAATCGGGTGGGTTCTTTTTGAACTTTTTTTGAAAAAACAAAACATTAATTAAAAGATAATATGAAAAGGGCTCGTTTGCTTATGAATCATGATAGTTCAGGAACAGCATCAGTAACACAATATATTTACGGTCGCCATTACGCTGCATATAATCATTCAGCTTGATCATAGCGGCCGAGAGGTGTTCCTTTACGGTATTACGGGAAATGTTCAGTTCATGGGCTACTTCCTCATAGGTTTTACCTTCCAGTTTACAACGGGTTACAATTGTTCTTTTCTTTGGAGATAGTTTTGAAATCGCCTGCTCCAGTAAATGGTATTGTTCTTCGTCGATGTTCTTCCGCTCTATTGCTACAGCATCATCGGTATCGGTCTGGAAAATGTTTTTGTGGAAAGCCTGTTCACGCAGCTTTTTTCTTACAAAAGACACGCACATATTAAAACTGATAACAAACAGCCAACCGCTTACGGACTGGTTTGGCTCGATGTCCTGTCTTTTTTCCCATAGGCGGGCAAACACGTCCTGGAGAATGTCTTCTGTAACCGCTTCATCTTTCACAAACTTGAAAATATTCCGGTATACAGCTCCGTGATACTTCCAATATAAATTGTCAAAAGCGCTTACTTCGTGGTTTTGTAACCGCACTACTAATTCAGCATCTGGTATATTCATATCTCTTCTTTTATATAAATCATATCGTGGAATACAATTTATATGGCTAGAAAAAAGCCAGGTCTCCCAAAGGCAATGGCCATGTATTTTGCTGCATAAATTAGTAACAAATATTATTATTTTATAAATAAATTCGTATTAGCTATAATTATAAATTATTACATACCTGTAAAAGGCAGGGAAGGGAAGAACAAAATCTGCTAGCAGCAAGGGTTTCGTGGATTAAAACAAGGGGTTGTGGTACAGGGCGTTTTTTTTAAACGGGGGCTATTGCTGCCCCCGTGATTGAATGTTTGCATATCAGATGGTAACGACAATACGCTGCCCACCGGTCACATCCGCCTCCCATAATTCCGCAATGCGATGGATGTCCATCTCCATTGTTTTAACGGTCAGTTTTCCTTCGGCAGCCAGCGCAAACATCTCCGGTAAAATAACGGTGAGCAGTTCCTTTACCTGGCCTTTGGTCCATGCGCCCAACCCGGAGCCGCTGAGCTGTATATTCACACTCCGCAGGATGGCGGCAGATAATTGCAGGAGATCGCCGGCCATACTACCCACAGAAACAAAGCGCACAAAGTTGGTCCATGCACCATCTCCTTTCAGGCAGGCGAGGATCATCTCCGCTGAATGTCCCCATAAATAATCAATTACAATATCCACCGGTGCAGCTTTATGGGTTTGTTTCAACGCGGTAATAAATGCTTCATCCTCCTGTTGAAGGGAAATCGTTTCATCTGCACCGAGTAATAAAAGTTCCGCTAACGATGATGGATTTCTACCCGTTACAATCACTTTTCCGGCTCCGTAATGTTTGGCTATCTGCACCGCCACGCGGCCGGTAAAACCTGTGGCGCCGTTGATCAGTACTACATCTCCCGGCTGGATACCAGCTTTAAACTTCAATGCCATGGCGGCGCCGAAAACGGCGTTGGGCAATGCGGCGGCTACCGCGTCGCTCAATCCATCCGGCACCTTAACGATACGGTCTTTTTCCACCACTGCTTTCTCCGCCAGCATACCATCTACGCCAACCGCATATACCCTGGCGCCATTGCCCAGCAGGCATACCCCATCGCCGCCAATAATACGGCCGTTCTCTTTTGGCGCATCGCTGGAATAGTGTTTTCCTGTGGCCCTTCCCTTGTCGAAATGTTTGATCGCTACCGCCTTTACGGTAACCAGTACTTCATTATTGTTTTGTATTGTTGGTTCCGGCATATCCACGTACTGTGGTATTTCGCTGTGCCGGTACATTACTGCTGCTTTCATCTCTTAGTTTTTAAATGATATAATTTAAACCAGGACAAAATTAGCAGCCGTAAACTTCAGCAGCGATAACATATGTTATCAAGTTTCAGAAACGGGGCTTTCCTTTGGCGATCTTACTTTTAATGCGGCTCAGGTGCACTTTTGTAATGCCGAGATAAGAGGCGATATAGTGCTGGGGAATCCGGCGGATAATATGCGGGCGCTGTTCCAGGAGATTTTTGTAACGTTCTTCAGGGGAATCGCGTATAAAAGAAACCAACTCGGTAATATAATGTGATTGCCGCATCAGGAACATCTGCATCATCATTTTTGGGAAATCAGGCTCCTTTGATAATTCATCGATCAGCTGGTTCACATACATTTTGGGAAGCAGGTACACCACAGAAGGTTCAATGGTTTCAATCGTAAAAAAACTGGGTGTGCTGTTGATAAAGCTTTCAAGAGAGCTTAATCCTTCGTTTTCAAAAAAGAACTGGACCGTTTTATCGATCCCGTTATTATTAAAGAATAACCGCACGCATCCTTTTTCTATAAAGATATAATTCTGAGATACCTTTCCTTCTTCCAGCAGTATTGACTTTGCCGGTAGCTCCAGGCGGGTCTGGAATTCCAGGTATTTATCCCAGAAGGAGCTTAGTTGCGGGAATTTTGATTTAAAATGAAAGATCATTGTTGGTTTATAAAGAGGTTGTTGGAAGATAAAGTTAGGGGAAATACAACTTTTATCCGATTCCAAACATGCGGGAACCTTATTAGCTTTGCCGCATGTTAAATACCCATACCTGGCGCCGGCCCAAAAGTGCCGGACATTTTGTTCCCGTAGCGATATTCCTGCTGTTAGCCCTGCTGATGCAAACAGTTGTTTCACCCGCTCAAACCAGTAACAGGCCGCACTACCAGCTGCTCTGGCGTATTGATGGCCCCGGCCTGAAGGAGCCGTCCTATTTATTTGGCACGATGCACCTCACGGATAAGCGCGTGTTCGAGTTCAGCGACTCTGTATTAACCGCATTGCAAAGCGCTTCCGCTTTTGCGATGGAGGTGGATATGGATTCCATGATGACCTACCTGTTGGCGCCGGGAGGTCCTTTGCAGGATACCGTTAACTACATGCGCACCCTGTTAAACCAGGACGAATACCGGTATGTAGATAGCCTGGTAAAGGAAAAAACCGGTTCCCCGCTGGAGCAGCTGAAGCTGAAACGCTTATGGTTCCTTGAAAAACTGCTTATTGACGAAGAAGGAGAACTTGAAAAAGAGGCAGGTCCCGCCCGGAAACCGGAAACTGTTTTCCTGGATGCCTGGCTGCATCAGAAAGCCACCAGGTTGAATAAACAGGTGTACAGTCTTGAAAAGATCCAGAACCAGTTAAACCTCTTCAGCGCCAATGTATCAGAAGTGCAGAAAGAGATATTCCTGTGGGGCATTGGCTACGAGCCAGCCGGAACGGATAGTGCGGGCAACAGGGCCAGCCGGCTCAAGGCACGGGTAAACTCTTTGAATGATTTTGTGAACCTGTATTATGAAGGCGATCTGCAGAAAATAGCTGCGCTTTCCGGCAGCTGGGAAGCCCCGGAAGACATTCCAAGCCTCGAAGCCAGGAATAAGGAAATGGCGGCCAACCTCATGGCATTGCTCAGCAAAAACAGCGTTTTCGCTGCAGTAGGCGCGGCGCATTTACCTGGCGAGGAAGGCCTGGTATCCTTACTTCGTAAAAAAGGATACTCCGTTACTCCCGTGAGCGCAAAATTCACCGGGGTGGCACGGAAGCAGCGCCAGCAGCTCGACAGCCTGAAAGGATATTCGCTGAACAGGATTGCCAATGGCTATAGCGTTGTATTACCGGGCGTGCCCGTAGTATACCCTTTACCGGGCATCAATGGCAAGATGTTTATTGGAGGCAACGAAGCAGAAGCAGGATTTGCTTTCACCATGGATATTCCCCAGCTGGCTACGGACAGGAACCAGCTGGTAAAATCAATGATCAGCAACATGGCGGCACAGGACAACGCGGTATTGCAACGCTCCTATCCTATCACTTACCGCAATGTGCCAGGTACCGAGGC
>NZ_DATCRD010000054.1:0-21383 GCF_036569185.1 Chitinophaga sp. | reverse complement strand
GGCGGATAGGGCGGGCAGGGTTGCCCGCCACTATTGTATAAGGAGGCACATCTTTCGTTACCACACTGCCGCCGGCCACCACGGAGTGCCGTCCTATTGTAACGCCTGCGGTAATAACGCTGTTGGCGCCAATCCAGCAATCTGCTTCTACCACAATTTCACCTACTGTACATGGCTGCAGCGAAATAGGCACATCAGGGTCTTTATAACCATGATTCAATCCCGACAGCACAATGTTTTGCGCCAGTATAACATTATCGCCTATACGTACCGGGCCGATCAGCACATTGCCTATTCCTATCCTTACATGATTGCCGATGATCACGGCGCCCATGCCATTGTTTACCGTGGCAAAATCTTCTATGGTAGAATAACTTCCCAGGGTGAAGGTATTAAAGGGAAGTACATCCATCCGGGTCCGTCTCCGGATAAGTGCGCCCTTCCCTTTCTTATGGAAAAAAGGATTTACGAACAACCGCACCCATAACCGGGGGCGGGCCTGATGCTTTGGCATCAGGAGGTATAAAGCCAGTTTCTTCAGACCAGGGTGTTGTTTCAGTTTTTCTTTAATGCTCATAGTCAGTTACCGCTGGTGTTTATGATGGCCTGGTAAATAGCTGCCACAGAATTTTCCCAGGTATGTGTGCCCGCAAAACGGATACGCTCACTTGCCAGTGAAGGATCTGCATTTTCTGATAAAGCCCTTTCAATCAGGGGAACATAGTCGCCCGGCGTTGCTGCCAGGTATACATGTTGCCTGAACAGTTCCATGGTTTTGGTGGCAGTAGCCACCACCGGTTTGCCCATGGCCAGGTACTCATCTATTTTCAGGGGATAGTTCCCTGCAGTTACCTCGTTCAGCACCTGTGGATTAAGGCATACATCAAAAGCCTGTATGTAAGCAGGGAGCTGCGACAGATCCTTATGCCCCGTAAAATAAACGTTGGGCAACTGGTGAAGCCGGGAAGCTTTAAAGTCTTCGTCTTCCGGGCCAACAAGTACCAGCTTCCAGTCGGGCCGTTCACTGGCTATCTTTATTAACACATCAATATCCAGTCGCAGCGATTTTAACGCGCCCACATAGCCTATTACCGGGCCTTTACCCGTTGGCACATCTTCGGGCAACGGATGCTCATCAGCTGCGTTGAACAGCCGCAGATCACATCCCTGTCCTACGTAATAGCTGGCGGGATTATACTGCTGCAGCATTTCTTTAAGGTATAATGAATTGGCTACCGCGGCATCGGCTTTTGCAATATGCTGCGGTTCCAGCTGTAGCCCGTGCTTTTTCCAGTAGGGAACGCCCAGCAGGTAATCCCTGCTGTAATATATATAACTGGATGGTTGTAACATTTCCTTGAGATAGAATCCCCGGAAGATGTCGTTATCATTAAATAAAATGATGTCTTTAAAATTCATTTCCCTGATAGCCTCCCGGATGCTGTCAGCAAACTTTCTGTTATTACGCTTGTTAAACCAGGAGAACAACGGTGTGAAAGGCAGCCAGTTGATGGATTCCAGTACTGCAGAAGGGTAGTAGTTCCAGAGGTTGTTGCTTACCGGAACAATAGACGGTACCTTTTTGCTGATGGCATTCAGCTGGTATTGCACATGCGGATCGTCCTTCCCGGTGATAAGGGTATTCCTGTCCAGCGGGGAGTTAATATATAATACCCTGTTATGCCGGGCAAATTCCAGCGCAATGTTTTTACAGTTACTTCCAATAGAAGTATACCATTGTTGCAGCCCGATTACAACGATATCTCTGTTTTGAATTAACGGCACGATAGCAAAGGTGTAATTGATGTATGCGGTTATAAACTAAAATGTAAGGTTTGCCGTTGGGGATGGTTAAATATGAAGTTCTGAACTTTAACTGCAAAGTAAATAAAAAATTCGATATTATTGAAGTATTACCATAACATTCGTTTTTAAAACCAGGAAAAAGGCTATGTCAGAAACAGTAGAAATAAGGAACTTAACCGTGGAAGATTACCTTGATCTCAAGGAGTCTATGGTATCGGCCTACGCGGATATGGCTGGCAGTTACTGGCGGGAGCCTACCATACAACGGCTGATCAAGCTTTTCCCGGAAGGGCAGATAGCAGTTACAGTAAACGATAAAGTAGTAGGATGTGCGCTGGCGATTATTGTAGACTATGAAAAATTCGGCGATAACCATACCTACGAGCAGATCACCGGTTATTATACCTTTAACACGCATAACCCCAAGGGAGATACGTTGTACGGCATCGAGGTTTTTGTGCATCCCGACTACCGCGGAAAACGGCTGGCCCGCCGTTTGTACGACGCCCGTAAAAACCTTTGCGAGCAGTTGAACCTCCAGGGTATAGTAGCCGGCGGACGGATCCCTAATTTTGAAAAGTACGCCGACCGGATGTCGCCCAGGGAGTATATTGAAAAGGTGCAGGACCGGGAAATTTATGATCCCACGTTAACGTTCCAGTTTTCGAACGACTTTACCGTAAAGAAGATCCTCAGGAACTACCTGCCCAATGATGAAGCCTCCAAAGGCTTTGCGACCCTGCTGCAGTGGTTCAATATCTATTATGAAAAGGACCTCGATACGATCCGGTATAATAAGTCCACGGTGCGCATTGGCCTGGTGCAATGGCAGATGCGCGACTATGGCGGCCTGGATGGCTTTCTGCAGCAGGTGGAATATTTCATTGATGCAGTGAGCGATTATGGATCCGATTTCGTGGTGTTCCCTGAACTGTTTAATTCCCCGCTGATGGGTGAGTTTAACCAGATGGACCCGGCGGGGGCTATCCGCGGGGTAGCCCGGTACACCGAACAGCTGCGGGAAATATTCCAACAGCATGCGGTAGCCTATAATGTAAATATCATTTCAGGAAGCATGCCCATTGTGATAGATGAGGGGCTGTATAATATTTCCTATCTCTGCCGCCGGGATGGTACATACGAGCAGTATATCAAGATCCATCCCACACCCGGTGAGGTATCCGCCTGGGGAATCAAAGGTGGAAGCGATATCAAAGTGTTTGATACCGACTGCGGTAAAATCGGTATCCAGATCTGCTACGATGTGGAATTTCCTGAGCCTTCACGTATCCTTGCGGAAGAAGGCATGCAGATACTGTTTGTTCCTTTCATGACCGATACCCAGCATGCCTATAACCGTGTAAGGTTTTGCGCGCAGGCAAGAGCCGTTGAAAATGAGTGCTATGTTGCCATTGCCGGTTGTATAGGGAACCTGCCCAAGGTAAATAATATGGACCTGCAATATGCACAGTCCTGCGTATTTACGCCTTCCGATTTTGCTTTCCCGGTAACCGGCATCAAAGCCGAATCAACCCCCAATACCGAGATGGTGGTGATCGCTGATGTGGATCTTGTATTGTTGAAGGAATTACATGCCTTTGGAAGCGTACAAACTAAAAAAGATATCCGGAAAGATCTCTATGAAGTGAAATACAAGAAGAAGAAACAGATATAAATGAACACTGGTTTTTAATTATAAATAACGGTAATATAATCAGGAAAAATAATAGGATAATGGCTGGCTGATGCTTGCTGTTATCCTTTTTTAGTTCTAAATTCCGTTACAAACTCCCTGATTTATGAAAGATCAAGCCTATTATCCGTCCTGGAAGAATTTATCCAAGTACCGGCAATATTTAGCCTACTTCAGTGAATATATAAGGTATAACGACTGGAAATCCCTCCAGGCATCCCTTAAACTGGTATTATTAAATAAGCCCTCGCTGGAAGAGTGGAATGCAAAGTCGGCGATGGGGCATTTCCGGATCCGCAAAGGCACTACTGATTTCCAGTTTATTAATTATGCCTATGAGAAAAAGGTACGCGATTACCTGAAGCAACAGGTGGAAAGCCATAACATTGACGGCTTCATCGACATTGGGGCCTGCATTGGTGAATACGATGTATGGCTGGCCGGGAAAGGTATTCCCTGTGTGGCATTTGAGCCGGTGAATCACAAAGCGGTGCAGGAAAACATTACCCTCAATAAGGTGGGCGACAAAGTAAAACTGTTTGCCTGCGGCCTTGGCAGCAAACAGGAAAAAGTGAACTTCAATATTATGAGCACCGTTACCGGTTCCAGTTATATTGACCGGGAAAGTGAGAAGGAGGGTAATATACCTATTGAAAGACTCGACGACCTGGTCCCTGAACTTGGATTTGACCGTAACAGCAAGATCATTGTAAAACTGGATGTGGAAGGAATGGAGACAGAAGTGCTCGAAGGCGCCCGGAATTTTATCAGTCAGACGCCTCACCTGCGTATTATTTTTGAGCGCTATGAAGGTGACAATACTGTAAACGATAAATTGAGCTCACTGGCAGATTTTACTTTCGAACGGATAGACCAGTTTAACTACCTGGCCACAAAAAAATAACCAACCTTTTCATACTTATAAAGGCAATACATGTTTATTTATGTATTGCCTTTTGTAGTTTTACCACCTTTGTGAGCAGGATTTACCGTTCAATGAATGTTTTTTATTCATTATATATAACGAATCAAAGCAGGATACCGGCTAAAGAAAGTTGAATAAATTTTAATAGGTTTATTTATTGATAACTAATAATTTAGAAGATATAATTAACCTGATACTATAAGCAATTCTGCGCTTTTAGAGAGAAAGGAAAGCAGGTTGTGCCTGAAAATGGTTCATTTTGCTTCAATCATCTTACCAGGTAAATAGATATAATGATTTGATAACCAAAAATATAAAAAGCAATAAAAACATGAGTAACAAGATTAATTTAGCGCTGCAGATCATCCCTTCGGTACCATCAGAACAGGTTTACCCGGTAGTAGACGAAGCAATTGCAGTGATCAGGGACTCCGGTGTAAAATACAGGGTATGCCCTTTTGAAACGGTGATGGAAGGAACCTATGAAGAGCTGATGGAAGTGGTGCGTAAAACCCAGGAAGTATGTTTTAAAGCCGGCGCCTCCCAGTTGCTGGTGTATATAAAAATGCAGATAAGAAGGGACGGAGATGTAACCATCGAAGAAAAAACCGGGAAGTATGATAGCATATAACTAACCATTTTGTTTTATCTTACCCACCGAATCAAAGGAGAGCCATATATGCGATACGCCGCCCCGTTGGATGATAACTCGAAGATTGTAACAAACCTGGTCATCATTATCACACTTATATTTTTGTTCAGACAAATCACGGATGTTTCACAGGATGCAGTGGTTACCACCATGCTGTTGTTTATCCTGGTACCGGCCATCCTGGTGGCATGGTGCCTGAGCCCCCGGTATTATATTCTAACGGCTACGACTATACTTATCAAGCGGCCCCTTCATAGTATTACTATCCGGCTGGAAGATGTGGTGCGGCTGAGAAGTATTACGGAGGAGGACCTGGGCGCCAGTTCCCGCCTGCTGGCATTGGGTGGTATTTTCGGATACCTGGGTACCTACCGTTCCAGCGAAATAGGCAAGTACCAGCGCTGGTGCACCAACCGGGAAAACCTGGTGCTGATAGAATCGCTTAACAGGAAATGGCTGATCAGTCCTACCGGTGCAGACGATTTTGTGAAGCGGGTAAATGCAACTATTAACATACCGGCATAAAAAAAGGGGAAGACAGCCTTCCCCTTTTTTTATGTGTTGAAGTAATTAATGGAAGAAGAGATACGCCAGTAATATGGCGCAGAGCATACCAAAGAAATCGGCGATCAGACCGGCAGCCAGGGCGTACCTGGTAAGCTTGATATTTACAGAGCCGAAGTACACCGCCAGTACATAGAAGGTGGTTTCCGTGGTTCCCTGTATAATGCTGGCCAGTTTTCCCACAAAAGAATCCGGTCCATGCGTTTTCAGGATATCTACCATCAGGGCGCGGGCGCCGCCGCCACTCAGCGGTTTCATAAACGCCACCGGCAGGGCAGGCACAAAATCCGTATTAAGCCCTATGGCGGCAAACAGTAAGCCGATCCCGTTGGTAATATAATCCAGGCAGCCGGTGGTACGGAATACGCTGATAGCTACCAGCATACCCACCAGGTAAGGAATGATCCTTACGGATACCTGGAACCCTTCTTTGGCGCCCTCGATAAAGGCGTCGTATACATTGATCTTTTTTACCATCCCCGCTACGAGGAAAATAATGACAATGCTGAAAATGATCGCTCCGCCGAGGGAAGCCGTTTTAGGGCCTATCTCCGCAGGAGGTAAACTACGTACCCAAACCCATAAAGCCGCCATGATGCCGGCAAACAGCGCCAGGAATGCCAGCACGGGTAATTTAAAGAGATTGATCTTCTGGTAGATGGAAACAACAAACATCCCCATAATGAACGCCATGAACGTGGAGATCAGGGTAGGGATAAAGATGTCTGCCGGGTTGGCCGCACCGGCGGCCAGCCTTATGGCTATCACGGAAGTGGGGATAAGCACTACACCGGCCGTATTCAATACCAGGAACATGATCTGCGGGTTGCTGGCCTCTTCCGGCTTCGGGTTGATCTCCTGCAACTCCTTCATCGCCTTCAGGCCCATAGGTGTGGCGGCATTATCAAGTCCCAGCATGGTGGCGGAGAAGTTCATCATCATAGAACCCATCGCCGGATGCCCCTTGGGCACGTCAGGGAACAGCTTGGAAAAGAAAGGGTTTACCAGCCTGGAAAAACGGTTGATCATCCCTGCCACCTCGCCGATCCGCATGATGCCCAGCCATAAGGTCATGATGCCGGCCAGTCCCAGCGAGATCTCCGCACCGGTTTTGGCACTGGCAAACATGCCATTCATGATCTCCCCGAAAATAGACGCATCATGTAAAACTACCGACTTGAAAAGTGCTACAACAAATGCAATCAAAAAAAATCCCAGCCATACGTAGTTTAATGCCATTAGATTATTGGTTTATTCATCAACAAATAAACTAAAATAAACCTATCTTTGCGCAAATTTTAAAAAATGGCTTTGCAAGTTGGAATTGTAGGATTGCCGAATGTAGGAAAATCGACTTTATTTAATGCGGTGAGCAACAGCGCTAAGGCGCAGGCCAGCAACTACCGCTTCTGTACTATAGAACCAAACGTGGGCCAGGTGGATGTACCTGACGAACGTATGCATAAACTGGCAGAGCTGGTAAAGCCCGACCGCGTAGTACCTACTACTATTGAGTTTGTAGATATTGCCGGCCTGGTAAAAGGCGCCAGCAAAGGAGAGGGCCTGGGAAACAAGTTCCTGGCCAATATCCGCGAAGTAGATGCGATTGTACATGTGATCCGCTGCTTTGAAGATGAAAACATCCTCCGCGAAGAAGGAGAGATCAACCCGGTAAGCGATAAAGAGATCATTGACACCGAATTACAGCTGAAAGACCTGGACAGCGTGGAACGTAAAGTGGCACGCACCGAGAAAATGGCTAAAACCGGTGGCGATCAGAAAGCAAAAGCAGAATTTGAAATACTGAAAAGATGCCAGGAGCACCTGGAAAAAGGCCGCAACATCCGTGAACTGGGCCTCAGCAAGGAAGAAAGGGTAGCTATTGCCGACCTGTTCCTCCTCACTGAAAAACCGGTGTTATATGTTGCCAACGTGGACGAAGCCTCCCTTCATACCGGTAACAAATTTTCACAGGCCCTGCAGGAATCCGTGAAAGCGGAAAACGCCCAGGTAATTGTGATGAACAATACCATCGAAGCACAGATCTCCGAGATGGAAGACCCCGCCGATAAAGAACTGTTCCTGGGAGAATATGGCCTCGCAGAACCAGGCCTGAACCGCCTGATCCGCTCCGCCTATAACCTGCTGGAACTGATCACCTATTTCACCGCCGGTGTACAGGAAGTACGCGCCTGGACCATCCACAAAGGATGGAAAGCCCCGCAGGCCGCCAGCGTTATCCATACTGATTTTGAGAAAGGCTTCATCAAGGCGGAAGTAATTGCCTATGATGATTACGTAAAGTACGGATCTGAATCCGCTGCGCGCGATAACGGCCGTTTACGTATTGAAGGTAAAGAGTATATCGTTGCAGACGGTGATGTAATGCACTTCCGTTTCAACGTTTAATGATACTTCTGGATAAGTTCCATGAAGGTTACAACAAACAAGACGGGCCGGCCATCCGGCCCGTTGCTATATAACCCCTAACGTACATGCATATATTAATTATGTAACCCCCCTGCGTTAATTCAAAATTCTTTTATTAGCTTAGCCACCTATTTTTTAATGTTAGCTCATGCGAATTGTCAGGAACGTAAAACTCTTTTTCCGGGAAGGAAACTCGGATAAGACCTACGAAATTGATCTTTGTGAAGTTGGCCCGGAACAGTACATTGTTAACTTCCGCTATGGTAAAAGGTTTGGTACCCTGAAAGACGGCACCAAAACAGTAAGCCCCGTTACATTGTCTGCCGCCACCACTATATTCGATGCCCTCGAAAAGGAAAAACGAAGCAAAGGTTATCTGGGAGAACAGGAAGCTGTCCAGGATTTATCATTTACACCGGTAGATACCACCCTGGTGGAAAATGTAATGCACCGCGCCATCCTCAAACGTTTACAGGATGCAGTGGAAGGGAAGAACAGCTTTAAAACTTCCTGGAGCACGTCCCGTGTTATATGGAGAGCCGGGGAAGAAAAAATAACAGCAGCCGTTCCCTACCTGGTTAAACTGGTAGAGAAAGGCGATGGCTTACAACGCTATGCTGCCCTCTGGGCGCTGGGTAAATCGGGCGATGCGGCCGCCATTCCGGTACTGCGCTCTTATGCCGACAACAGCTCCCGGCCCCTGAATATCAGGATGCTGGCAGCCAACGGCCTGCTGCTGGTGCTACCGCCGGAAGAACGTGCCACGCATGTACAATCTTACCTGCAACGACTGCCCGAAGTTTTCCAGCAAACCATTGCCAAAGGAAATACAGAAGAACTGCTGGCATTACTGCAGCAACAGGTGATCACCCGGCAGGAGCAAAGCTACCCGCTGCTGGAAGATCTCTATATCGTTGCCTTTGAGCAACCCGCTGTGAGAGTGGCTATCGGCAACCTGCTCATGCACCTGCCTTTCAGACCTTCCTGGTTCCAGCATATCCGCCATATCTTCAAACAGGCGGAACTGCGGGGCGACCAGGGCATAGTGGCCATACTGGCGGCACGCTTTGAAAGGGAAACTGCTATGTTTAAGAACCCCGGCACAAGGATCGATTATAATGATAAACGCTTTGTGCCCACCATCTTTGTTCCTGAGCTGAAAGAATCTTTACAGGCAGATAAAGAACTGAAAAAGCCCACCAGTAAAGTGGCCTATTCAGACAAGACCCGCAACTATCTTCATTACCGCGTATTCCGCAACCTGCGCCGCCTGGGTGAGCGGAATGACGATCAATATGTTCGCCTCGCCACCGCATTGCTGCTGCAGTATGATGAAAGCAGGGATGGCGCCAAAGAATACCAGACCCCGTTATACCGGTGGGTGAATGGCCGCTATGTGACCTTCTACCGCCAGTATCCGGCTAACTCGAAACTGGTGTATCTCAACTATATTCTTCGTGGTAATGCCGCCAACCTCCGGCTTACACGGGATCATAAGGAATGGGTTTTCACAGACCAGGAAGCGCCTAACGGGCAGGGACAAACGAAATCTTCCCCCGGCGGCAACCCCGATGCGTTGAAAGACAAAGGCGGCCTGTTGAAAAAGCTCTTCGGCTGGCTGGGTGGGGACAGGAACCTGCAGGCATCCGCGGTACCACCTGAATATAAAGCTGCTACCCCGCAGGCAAAACCAGCAGGAGATGCGCCCTTCCTGCACCTCTGGCAACAACTGCCCCAGGCTTTTATCCAGCTGCTGGTATCGGCGCGCATGGAAGCCGTGCACCTCTTTGCCATGGAGCAACTGAAAGCGCACCCTGATTACGATGCCCTGAAAGATAAAATGGACGAAGGTGTGATTGCCGGGCTCCTGGCCAATGCCTTTTCTATCCCCTCGATGTTCGGGCTGGAACTGGCCAAAGAAAGATACGACCCCGCCAACCCGTCGTTACGCCTGCTGTATGTACTGGTTATGAGTCCCCTGGAACTGGCCCGTGTGCAAGGGCTGCAATGGATCAGCGACAATGAACCCGTTTGCTTTGCAGATATGGATTTCCTTATGCAGCTGGTGTTTTCTCCATATAGGGAAGTGCGCGACTTTGTTCGTAAAAAACTCAACCCGGCGTATTTATCCCTGGATAAAATGAGAACGCTTTGTGTGAAAGCAGTGACGGGATTACTGGCGCTCAAAGCGGCTACGCCGGAAGGAAATGAGAATCTCAACGATGGCTGCAGCATCCTGGAAGGGAACTGTCGCCCTGCACTAACGGAAACGGGTATACCGGATATTGAAGCATTGCTGCAAAGCCCGGTAGCCGCCTGCCAGGCTTTTGCCGCCAGGTTGCTGCTCCTGAAACGGGGCCAGTTCAACTTCAGCGAAGTATCTGATACAATAGTGAAAGGCTTGATCAGCAACGGTTTCCTGCCGGTAAGAACGGCAGGGGTGGAAGTGCTGGAAGCAATGGGCAGCGATGAACTGCTGAAAAGACCGGAACTGGTGCTCCATATATTATTAAGTACGTATACGGATGTACGAAATGCAGTGCGCCCGCTCATCAGCCGCCTGGTACAGCAGGATAAACGCCTGGCCGTGTACCTGGTAAATGAGCTGGTACCCCTGCTGATGCGTAAGGAAACTGCTGAAGGCATGCATGCAGATATTGAAGCTACGCTCAGTAATGAACTGGTTGATTATCTCCAGGATATTGATACTGCCACCGCTTTACGCCTGCTGTATGCCAATTACAGGTCGGCCCAGCAGTTTGGGTTGCTGGTGCTCCAAAAGTATATCCCCGCCTCGGCCTTGTCGTTGAAGCAGGTAATTGCCGCCGGTAACCATGAACTGCTGAAAGTAAGGGAGTGGAGCTGGCACTTTTATTACGACAACGCGGCGCGTATCCGTTTTGAAAGAGACGCCGCCATCGGCCTGCTGGATGCAAAATGGGACGACACCCGCCAGGAAGCGATGGAGTTTTTCAGAACACAATTCACGGATAACGATTGGTCGCCCGAAACCCTGGTGGCAGTGGCCGACAGCGTGCGCCCGGATATCCAGGCGTTTGGCCGTGAACTGTTACTGCGCTTTTTCCATGAAGAAGACGGACAAACCTACCTGTTAAAACTGAGCCAGCATCCAAGTGAAAGTATGCAGTTGTTTGCCACCAATTACCTGCAGCAGTATGCAGCCGGTAACCTCGTTTTCTTACAGCAGCTGGAACATTATTTCCGCGTGGTATTAAGCAGGGTAAATAAGGCCCGGGCTGCGAAGGAAAGGATCTTTACGTTCCTGGAAAAAGAAGCCATGAAATCAGCAGAAGCAGCCACCTACATCGGTAACATTATTGCGCATATATCCGCCACGGTGGCTATCGGCGACAAGGCCCGCTGTATCAGCATTATGCGCAGTATACAGGAACAGTACGCCGTGGAACTGCCTATTGAAATAGTGCCAACAACGATCAGAGTATCTTAAAAAAGTAATCCATTTATGTTATTCAACTACAGATACAGCGGGAACTCCAACGTATACAGCAATGCCACTTCAGCGGGCATTTCGTTTGCACCGGATACCCGTCGTGACCCCACCTTCTTTGTGGGTAAGCTGCATAAGAAAATAGCTTTCCGCGAAGCCATTTCCGCCCTCCACGACGTAGTGGTATCTGACCTGCGTTTTAAACCCAAAGATAAAACCGCCTACAAGGAATGGGCCGCCCAGCAGGAAACGGTATGGCTGGCCGAATTCATGAACGGCTATGATATAAAAGCCGCCGATCAGCGGATAGATGCGCTGAGAGCAGAGCTCAGCAGTATTTACCAGGAGAAGGACAGGGTAATGGCGCCATTTTATAAAGCCAGGAAAAGTTATTTCGATTATTTATACCAGAAAGACCGCGACGCCTGGTTTGTACTGGATCCTGTGATCAGCGTACATCCTGATGAACTGTTCTTTGAATGTTTCAGCCAGGATGAATCTACCTACGGTAAACTCAGCGCCAGCTACAATGTGTTTAAGGAAGTAAATGAGTTTGAATGCGGTACCACCAATATTGATTATTCCGCTTCCCTGTATAACGAATTCCAGAAGATCCGCGATTACAAGGAAACAGATTTTAAGATTGATCCGGGAGGATTCCAGGTACAAACCTCGCAGGAAGAATTGTACCATGAAGTAAAGATAGACCTGCCCGATAGCTGGGTGAGAGGATTTCTGCAGGTAAGCTCCGCAATGACGCTGCCGGCAGCCTCTTTTGATCTGCACCCGATGGATGTATATAACTTCTGCTCCTGGCTTCGCCGTTTTAAGGAAAAACGCGGGCCGCGCTCCATCCGTTTTATACTGGAACCAGGTAAGCCGGTACGCGCTGTGTTTGAGCCCTGGAACCAGGAAATCGTATGTGCGAGATCGTTATACACCGGTCCGCAGCGCAGGGAGATCAGGATATGGGGGAGAAGACGATTGCTGATCCTGGAAAGGCTGATCCCTATTGCAAAAAAGTTTACCGTGCATCTTACCGGCAACGGGCTGCCTTCCTTTTATGTGGCGGACCTTGGGGATATGCAGTTTACGCTGGGGCTTAGCGGGTGGACGGCCAACGACTGGTCGCGCGCCGGGCAGTTTGACCTCATGGCGCCGCGTGCGGAAGTAAGCGACCAGGCAAAACTTACCGTTTTTGAAGACCTGAAAACCAGGTGGATGGCCAAACCGGAAACGATTGTTGCCGCCACCGGGCTCGACAGGGCCACAGTACTTGGCGCGCTGGGCATTTATACCCAGGCGGGCAAAGTGATCTATGATCTGCATACAGGATTTTACCGCCTCCGGGAATTAAGCCGTGAGCCATTGCCGCTGGACCAGCTACGCTTTGCCAACCCGCAGGAAGGTGAAGCCACTAAACTGGTGCAGGCAGGGAAAGTGGAATTTACGGCCACTGAGATCCCGGGAACAGGATTACAGCTGAAAGGAAATGTAAAAGGCGCACAACGTATATACCATCCCGTTATAACCATTGACGGAGATGAAAGATTGAGTAATGCGCATTGCGACTGTAACTTTTACAGCACGAATAAATTATACAAGGGGCCCTGCGAACACATGCTGGCACTGCGTATAGCGCATTCGGAAAATAAAGCGGTAAAATAATTGAAGGAGATGTTTTATATCCGGGAATTATTTTCTACCTTGCTGACTCGTTAATAAACAAAGATCTTTGTAAAGAGGAATTGATTGCACTTGCGCCCGAAAAGGGACGAATGATGTTTCGTCATTCAGGTATTCTGACTATACATGCTTCACTAAATGCAATCTTTACTTTGGGAGGGGCCTACTGTACGCATATTTCCAGTAGAAGCCCCGGGGGCTGAAATATGCGTACAGTAGGCCCCTCCCTGGAGTTGATTGATTTAGTCAATGGTTTGCACGAAGGCCTTTTCCTCTTTACAGAATTTTGTTTCCCCCGTTTCAGCAAGGCCATACTCCCGGCCGTTTTTCACCTTCTTCCTGGTATATTTATTTGAAGACACTGGATTTTTTTATTAAGATGATCCTGTTGTCTGAGTCATGAAACAGCATAAATACAAACATATTTATCATGTTCTTAACCCGTCAGCAACTGTACGATAAGATACGTGCATCCTCTAAAGAGGAATATATATTACAGGAAATGACCCGCCTGGGTTTCTGGGCCGAAAATGTTGCGCAGCCTTCACCGGCAGCCACCCTTATCCAGAAAGAGAACGAGGTGCGCCGGCAGCTGAATGACCTGCTCAACGAGCGGCAACGCTACCGCAATAAGCGGGCAATGCTGGAAGACATGCGCAAAGCCCGCATGGCCAAAGCCAAACTGAAAAGAGAAGAAACCAAACAACGCCGCGAAGCCGCCAGGAAAGAAAAAGCAGCCGCATGGGCCACCACCAGGCAACAGGAGATCGTTTATCTTGGCGAAGAAGTATCTGCCGGCTTAAATAAAAAAGTGCCGGATGTAGCGCAGCTGCAAAAATTCGGGCTGCCCGTATGGGCCGATGCTACCGCACTGGCAAGCGCTATGGGCATCAGCATCGGTAAACTGAGGTATTTATCTTTTAACAGGAAGGTGGGGCATCATACCCATTACCAGCGTTTCCAGATCCCGAAAAAATCCGGCGGCGCCCGTACTATTTCTGCCCCCATGCCACAGCTGAAAGCAGCGCAGCACTGGATCCTGGAAAATATTCTTTATAAAATAAAAAATGACGAAGCAGCTCACGGTTTTGTGCCGGGTAGATCCATTGTTACCAACGCGGCGCCACATACCGGGCAGGATATCGTGATCAATATGGATCTGCGCGACTTCTTCCCATCTATCGCGTATAAACGTGTAAAAGGATTATTCTGTAAACTGGGGTATGCAGAACAGGTAGCTACCATACTGGCGCTGATATGTACAGAACCGGAAGTAGATGAAGTATTGCTCGACGGCCGCAAATATTATGTAGCTAAAACAGCCAGGCATCTCCCGCAGGGAGCCCCTACCAGTCCCGCTATCACCAACCTGATCTGTTATAAACTGGACAGGCGTTTTGCGGGCCTGGCGGCAAAATACGGTTACGCCTATACGAGATATGCCGATGATATGACCTTTTCCGCAAAAGGGCCTGCTGCTGATAAAGCAGGGCAATTACTGCGCGCAGTGAAGATGTTTGTAAAGGAGGAAGGATTTACCATCCATCCCGACAAATTGAAAGTAATGCGCAAAGGCGATAAGCATGAAGTAACCGGCATCGTGGTAAACGAAAAGCTGAGCCTGGACCGTACCACCCTGCGTAAATTCCGGGCGTTGCTGCACCAGGTGTCAAAAACCGGTTTGGCAAACAAAAGCTGGGGCAAAGGAAAAAATATTATCAGCAGTATGGAGGGATACGCCAACTTTGTACATATGGTGAAACCGGAACTGGGCGCAAAGCTGAAAGCCACATTGGGCGCATTGTTGCAACGGGAGGATATAAAAACGGAAGCCCGCGCTTTATGGACTGGAGAGAGCCCTGTAAAAAAAGTAGTGGCCGACTTTAAACCGGAACCGCTTAACAAACAAGATCCTTCCTCAGATAAGCCCTGGTGGGATGTAGTATAATAACTGGCAAGCAAACATAAAAAGCCCCGGGTACCATCAACAGTATCCGGGGCTTCTCTTTTATAAATTATAACCTATAGAAATATAGGCTTGTGTTCCAATAGTAGGGTTACCCCATGATTGAATATACTTTTTGTTCAACAGGTTGGCTGCACCCAGTTTAACCGTGGTTTTGGCTTTCGGGAAAAACTTGCTTACCATGGCATCCAGTGTGCCAAAAGCAGGAATTTCACTCAGCCCTGCCGCATTTAAATTAGGCCCTACAAAAGAAGACTGCCATATAAATGACTGCTGCCATTTCCATAAAATATTAAAGGCAAAATTGGAATTGGCAATATTGCGGTTACCAAAGTTCAGGCTGTAGCGCACCTTTGGCGTGTTGTACATTGTCATAAATGAGCCGAGGTCTTTTTCATTGGTCAGTTCATTATAGGAAATGTTACCACCGGCGGTGAAATTAAGCGGCAGACTGTAATCCAGTCCCAGCGCCCATCCCCAGGAGTGCACTACTTCTGTGGCGCTTACCGGCACAGAGAAGATATTATTCTTGGCAGGATCGGCAGTAGGCTGCACCAATACCTGCGTACCGTTCATATTTTTGAAGTCATTTTTATAGATGTAGGCATCTACCAGCAGTTGTTTTGCGATCACGGCTTTATAACCTATTTCATATGCCTGGATCCTTTCCGGCAGGAACTCGCGGAAAACATACTGGGTGGGGTTTCCAGCCTGTACGGATTGCAGGGAGAATACCGGTCCTTTATCCAGGCCATAACGTTCACGCAGGAAAGGCAAGCCCCCGATCAGGTGCGCCTGTGGTGTTACGAGATCGATATACTGATCCTGGTTGTGAGGGATACGGAAACCTGTTTGATAGGAAGCGCGGATATTATGCGTACCGAGGAAAGTATACACAGCAGATAAACGCGGGCTGAACTGGCCTTTGAAGTTCATGTTCTTATCATAACGCAGGGAGCCGGTCAGTTTCACATGATCTTCTATGATCTTTTTCATGATCTGTACATAACCACCGTATTCATTGATGCGGAATTCCTTGCCGTTATCATCTACGGCGAACAGTGTTTTTTCAGAATTCAGTGCATAGCGGCGGTAGTTACCACCCACCAGGATCTCTGCAAAATGAATCAGGTTATGAAAGTTATACATGAATTCGGCCTGGTACAGGTTGGTCTTATCTGTGAATTTCGCGCCCACGCCGGAAGCATCGCCGGGAATGGGTTTATTCTTCACTTTATCTGCGGCGGCATCAAATTCAGGCGTGCCGGGGATCAGGCGACCTTTATCGGCATTCGCGCGGGCTGCGCTGATAAAGTTTGCCTGCTGGGATTGAACAGCTGCCTGGGCGGCTGCAAACGCAGCAGGAACGCCCTGTGGGAGGTTATTGGTAAAAGTTGTTTTAAAGAGATTACCGGCCGCCAGTCCATAAGTACCGAAGTATTCTGTATACCATTGCTGACTGCTTTTCCAGGCCTCATTGATGCCGGAAGCAAGCGTACCACCGGCGTAACTATCGCCCGCTCTCTCCTGTGTAGTATATAATCTTACATAGAAATCAGGGCTCTTCAGTTCCACTTTATACTGACCCATGTTGAAGTTCTTCAGGGAGTAACGGTCTGCCCCTGTATATACTGTAGTACCGGAACCATAGCTACCCTGTAAAATGGCTTCCAGGTTGGGCGTTAGCCGGTAATGCAGTGCGGCGTTCAGTTTCAGGTTTTTGGTAGTATAGTCCACTACATCCGCTTCGTTGTAGCCGGTACGGGTTACGTTCGACATGTTCTGCGGAGGCAGGATGGCGTTGTATAACTGATCTGGTGTGAGGGCGCCGCCCAGTTGCTGCGATAATGCAATCATCTGCGGCATGAGCGATGGTTTCAGGCCGGTGTACATATTCACCGTATTCTCATCTCCATATACATTCACTCCATTATAACCTTCATTATTGGCGCGGGTGCCGTTTTCCAGGGTATGACCGTTTGCCAGGCTCTGGTCACGCTGATCATAAGCCTGCCAGTCCTTTGCCTGGAGATAGCCAACATTCAGCTTGAAAGCCACCTTATCGCTGAATGCATGCGCGTAACGTACAGACACATCGTAGAAACCGGTAGTAGCGGTGGAACGGCCGGCATCATTCAGGAAGCCGGTTTTCACGAGGGCGCTTAATCCCTGGTACTGGAAGGGATTTTTGCTGTTCATCAGCAGGATGCCGTTGAGCGCATTGGGGCCGTACAGAGCGGAAGCCGCGCCAGGTATAAGTTCCATGTTATCGAGGTCTACTTCAGGAATGCCCACCATGTTGCCTACGGCAAAGTTCAGACCTGGGGCCTGGTTGTCCATTCCATCATTCAGTTGCAGCACGCGGGTATTACCATTGCTGTTAAACCCCCGGGTGTTCACTGATTTGAACGTTAAGCTCTGGGTGCTCATTTCCACGCCTTTCAGGTTGGCCAGCGCATCGTAGTAAGATGCAGCGGGAGAGGCTTTCAGGGCGCGCGCGTCCAGTTTTTCAATGGATACGGGCGACTGCAGGATGCTTTCCTGTGTACGGCTGGCGGCAACCACCACTTCCTGGCCGAGAATTTCAGTGGAGCTGAGCTCCACATCCAGGTTGGCCGTAGCGGAAGAAACCTCGTGCTCCTCTGTTTTAAAACCCACGTAAGAAAACACGAGGGTTAACGGGAACGCATGGGTGGTTTTAAGGGTGAAGGCGCCACCACTGCCGGTAATAGTGCCGGTGGAGGAACCCTTAACCGCTACGGTCACACCAGGCATGACGTTGCCGGAACCTTTTTCGCGTACCGTACCATGAATAGTGGCGGAATTTTGTGCTGAAATTACCTGGGTAAGGGATAATAAAAGCACCAGGCAGCCTGTGAGGGCTTTGATTAGAATGCTTCTCATACACGATGGATTTATAAAAGGTTTAGACTCGGTTTAAATAAATATAACGAAAAAAAACCGCATATAGCCAACGGGAGTGCAGGGGATTAAAATAAAAATGCAGCAGGGTTATCCTGCTGCATCTATCTCATTATAAGATCTTCAGAATCAATATATTTTTAGTGCATCCATTCCCGTAAGATCTTGCCGATCTTCTCAAATTCAATCAGGAAACCATCATGACCATACGAAGAATCTATTTCATGATAAGCAGCATTGGGGAGATGCGCTGCCATAAACTGCTGCTCTTCCGGCGGGCATAAAATATCGCTGCTGATGCCGATCAGCAAGGTTGGCTGCTGAATATGCGAAAGGGTAGCGGTAATATCCTCATGGCGGCCACGGGCAATATTGTGACTGTCCATCGCTTTGGTGAGCAGCCAGTACGATTGCGCATTAAAGCGTTTTACGAGTTTATCGCCCTGGTAATTGATATAGGAAGATGCCCTGAAGTTGTCGGTCTTCTCTTTATCTTCATCAGATTGCGCGCGCACAAAGGTCTGGTAGTTGCGATAGGTAAGCATTCCAATAGCCCTGGCGGCTTTCAGCCCTTTGGAACCGGCGCTGTGATTGTTATCCTGCCAGGTATCATCCGCTTCAATGGCCAGTCGCTGCGCAGTGTGAATGGCAATACCCCAGGCGCTTTCCGCGGCCCCGGTGCATAACAGAAAGAGGCGGTCGATCACAGCCGGTTCAAACAGCGACCATTCCAGTGCCTGGTAGCCTCCCATGGAACCGCCTATCAGCAGGTGGATACGGGGAATCTGCAGGTGCTGCCTCAGGAGGATATGCGCCTGTACCATATCGCGGATGGTAATGGTAGGGAACTGCTGGTACCAGGGATGCCCTGTTTCCGGGTTGGTGGTATGTGGGCCACTGCTGCCATAACAGGAGCCGATGATATTGGCGCAAACAATGAAGTGCCTGCCGGGATCAATGGCTTTACCGGCGCCGATCAGGCCGGTCCACCAATCAGCGGCATCACTGTTGGCCGTAAGGGCATGACATACCCAAACTACATTACTTCCATCTTCTTTCATCGTACCATATGTATGATACGCGATATGTAATCCCGGTAATACTTCCCCGGATTCTAACCGGAATGCTGCTTGACTGTGAAATACCTTTGCCGACAATGCTTCTTCAAATTTGCGCAAAACTACAATATCAGAATTAAAAACTGTAAAATACAGCCGATGATTTACGAATCACGGTCACTGCATAAATCCTGATGGGTTTTATTTATCTTTGTTGAAGATAACCTAATAATCATGAAGATAGCATTACAAAGAGTAGATGATGGATTTAATATGGAGGCAGTAGATGAAGGCGGCCACAAGGTACTGATGGACTCATCTCTGGAGAATGGCGGTAAGAACAACGGCGTAAGACCCATGCAAATGGTGATCATGGGCCTGGGCGGCTGCTCTGCCATTGATGTGATGATGATCCTGAAGAAACAACGCCAGGAAGTAACAGATTTCCGTATAGAAATTGATGCAGAAAGAGAAAAAGGTAAGGAGCCATCCCTCTGGGAAACCGCTCACCTGGTGTTTCATCTCAAAGGTAATATCGATCCCGATAAAGCAGCACGCGCTGTGGAATTGTCTATGAACAAATACTGTTCTGTAGCGGAAACCCTGCGTCAGGGTAATACCAAACTGACCTGGGAAGTGAAACTGAACGCTTAAATGCTGTAATTACCATATCCATGAGCAAAGAAAAAAATCAATACCAGCCGGATACCAATGCGGTAAGAATGCAGATGTCCAAAACAGACCAGATGGAGCATTCTGCCCCCATGTTCCTTACTTCCAGCTTCTGTTTTGATAATGCGGAAGAAATGCGGGCTACTTTTGCGGATGAAACAGACTTCAATATCTACAGCCGTTTCAGCAATCCCAATGTAGACGAATTCGTAAAGAAGATGTGCGCCCTGGAAGGGGCGGAAGCAGGATATGCCACCGCTTCCGGCATGAGCGCTATATTCGCGGGTTTTATGGCCCTGCTGAAAAACGGCGATCACCTGTTATCGGCCCGCTCCATCTTTGGCTCTACCCACACCGTGATCACGAAGTTCCTGCCTAAATGGGGCATAGAAACTTCTTATTTCGATATGACCGATCCAGCAGGCATGGAAGCGATGATCAAACCCAATACCAGGATGATCTTCGTGGAAACGCCTTCCAACCCCGGCCTGGAAATCATTGACCTGGAACTGCTGGCGGGAATTGCCAATAAGCATAACCTCATCCTGAACGTCGACAACTGTTTTGCAACACCGGTATTGCAGCGTCCCATTGAATACGGCGCCCACCTGGTAACGCATTCAGCCACCAAATGGATCGACGGGCAGGGCCGCGTACTGGGTGGAGTAGTAGTGGGCAAGGCGGAGCTAATCAAAGAGATCCATACTTTTTGCAGAAGCACGGGCCCGGCCATGTCGCCATTCAATGCCTGGGTGCTGAGCAAAAGCCTGGAAACGCTGCACGTACGCATGGAGCGCCATACTGCCAGCGCGCTGAAACTAGCGCAGTCGCTGGAAAATAACCGGCACCTGAGCGGCGTGAAATACCCTTTCCTGACCAGCCATCCACAGCACGACATCGCCCGCAAACAAATGAGCGGCGGCGGTGGTATCGTATGCTTCGAGCTGAAAGGCGGCCTGCAGCAGGGCGTCCGTTTCCTGGATGCGTTGCAGCTTCTTTCATTAACCGCCAACCTGGGCGACAGCCGCAGTATTGCTTCCCATCCGGCCAGCACCACGCATGCAAAGCTTTCTGATGAAGAAAGAGCGATAACCGGTATAACACCCGGCCTGATAAGGATTTCTGTGGGATTGGAAAATATTAAGGATATCCTGGAAGATATAGAACAGGCACTGGATGCGAGTTTTGTCTGACGCGGATTTTGTCTGACTCAGGATTAGGCTGATTATACTGATTAGCTGGATTTGATCATTTTTGATTTTAATGGATTCGGGGAGATATAAGCGGTTATTATTCGCTTATATCTCCCCGAATCTTTTTAATCTTTTAAAATCCAAAAAATAAATTCCAGTTAATCAGTATAATCAGCCTAATCCTGAGTCAGACAAAATCCGCGTCCGACAAATTCCGCATTAGTTTTAATTTTTCTCGTTATATTAGAATCATGAAATCCTTTGCCCATTTTCTCCTCGTCCTGCTCCTGGCTTATGCGGCAGGCATGATACTGCCCTGGTGGAGTGTAGCGCTCGTCGCTTTTCTC
>NZ_DATCRD010000053.1:0-50691 GCF_036569185.1 Chitinophaga sp. | reverse complement strand
CACATCCATATGGTAATGCATACGACTGGCTGCAGTTTATAGGCGCTGAAAATAAGCAAGGCAACATTACCGCCACGGAATGCCAGGAAATTATCCATAAGCTGAACCTGAAAAGTTTTGAAAGCGGGTATAAAATACTGGTGATGTGGATGCCCGAATACCTGGGCAATGAAGGGAACCGCCTGCTGAAGTTAATTGAAGAACCGCCACAGAACACCCTTTTCATTCTGGTGGCAGAAAACCAGGAACAGATACTGGCCACCATCTTATCAAGAACACATCTTATCAAAATAAACCCGCTGGCTAAAGCCGACCTGGTAGCTGCACTGGAACAGAAAAATAATGTTCCCGCAGCAAAAGCCCGGCAGATGGCTACTATTACTGCCGGCAATTACCGTGAAGCCCTTTACTTGTTGCAGCATTCGGAAGACGACTATCATGAATTGCTCAGGAGCTGGCTGAACCACCTTTTCACCGGTAACCGGGCAGCCCTGCAGGAATGGATAGAAAATATTTCCAGCGCCAAAACGGGCAGGGAAAACCAAAAACAGTTCCTCCGCTATTTTATTAACCTGCTGGAACATACCCTGCGCCTGCAATATCTTGATAAAAACCAGCTGGCCTTCTCCCCGGAAGAAATGGACTTTGCCGCCAAACTGGCCAAGCTGGCTAATCTTGACCAGATGCAGGAAATTGCCGATGCCCTTAACAATGCCAGCTACTATATAGAACGTAACGCCAACGGGAAAATGCTATTTCATGCCCTGTCTCTCAAGCTACAATATATATTTAAAAAGAAACCTTTACCGGTTATGTAATAACCACCTGCTTCCTGTGGGTCTTATCGGCTGCTTTTCCCTATCTTTGTTGCTTCCGGCCTTTTGTTTTTCTGAAAGGAAAAACGTATTTTGAAGAACTGGAATAACCTGAAATGCTTATTTATAAAATTTAAACTAATTAATAATATGGCTTGTGCCGGATGTGGTACGGGTGTGGAAGGGAAGCCGTCAGGATGCAAGAGTAATGGAGGATGCAGCACAGGAGGTTGTAACAGACTGAACGTGTTTGACTGGCTGTCCAATATTCCCCTTGGTGATAGCTTAGCACCATTTGACATTATAGAGGTAAGTTTTAACAATGGCAGCCGCAAGGACTTTTTCCGTAACGTAACCAAACAATTCTTTGATAAAGGAGAGATGGTTACAGTAGAAGGAGTTAGCGGATTTGATGTTGGAACAGTAAGCCTGACAGGCGAACTGGTAAAACTACAAATGAAGAAGCGACGCGCTGAAGACACACCCGAAGTAAAAAAAGTGCTGCGGCGTTCCACGAACGACGACCTGCAGCGAATGAACGACAACAAGTCCCGCGAGAAAGAGGCGCTCATAAAATCCCGGGCCCTCGCGCGCAACCTCGGGCTTGAAATGAAACTGGCAGAAGTGGAAATACAGGCCGATGGCCGTAAAGCCACTTTCTTCTACACTGCGGATGATCGCGTTGATTTTAGAGAACTGATCAAAGTATATGCCTCTGAATTCAGGGCCAAGGTGGAAATGCGCCAGATAGGCGCCCGCCAGGAAGCCGGAAAAGTAGGCGGTATAGGCAGTTGCGGCCGGGAGTTATGCTGCTCCACATGGCTGTCTGATTTCAAAAGCGTGAATACCACTGCGGCCCGGTACCAGAACCTTTCTATCAACCAGGCGAAGCTATCCGGACAATGCGGCCGTTTGAAATGCTGCCTCAACTATGAGCTTGATACCTACCTCGATGCACTGAAAGATTTCCCCGAAGATGCAGATAACATTGAAACTGCCGGTGGCGTTGCCCACCTGCAAAAACGGGATATTTTCAAAAGCCTCATGTGGTATTCTTATGAAGGCAGCAACAAACAGTATCCGCTTACCATTGCCAGGGCAAAGGAAATACGGCAGCTGAACAGGCAGGGTATTAAACCGGACGACCTGAAACCGGTGGAAGTGGTAACAGCCAAACCCAAAGAAGCGGATCTGGGATACGCAGATGTAGTGGGATTAATCAGTCTGAAATCTCTCGAAAAAACAGCACAGAAACGTAAACAGAAAGATAAAGACAAACAAAGGCAGCAAAGGAACGGAGAACGCGCAGAACGCGGCGAGCCAAAACAAGCCCAGGCTCAGCCAAGAACCGACGCTCCGAAAGGAGGCCAAAAACCGGATAACCGGCAGTCTTCCGAACGTAAACCGAAGCCAGACAACCGCCATCAGCGGCAACAAGGTGGAGGCCAGCCTAAACAGGGACGCGAACAACAACCCCGTAATGAGCAACGCCAGGAACAAAGGCAACAGGCGCCAAAGCAACCAGGTCAGCAGCCGGCGCAACCAGGCCTGCCCGGCGGACAGGGAGCTACCAATCCTAAACAGGACCGGCGCCCACCACGGCATAAACACCGGCCACATAATCCTAACAAGAACAACAATCCTGAAAAAGGACAATAAATAAAACAAAAAAGACAACCGGCCTGGTTGTCTTTTTTGTTTGCATACTGCAAGCTTTTCTTATAAAATAAAAGGCCGCCCAGACGAGGCAGCCTTTGTTAACAATTGGTTTTTGCTTATGAGAAAACTTAAAAAATGCTATCTTATATCTCTTCACAAAATCAATCACACAGGCGCCTCTACCGGCTATTACACCGCCTTACGCTTCATTTTCAAACAGTAATTTATAATAGTTCATGTTAGTGGCCTCATCAAAACCGCGCTCAATCATCTCACGGTTACCATGAATATACACATGAAAGTTACGATCCAATTTCAGAATGCTCTTAAATACTTTCTGCTGTTTTTTTACAGCAGGTGCAGATATTTCAAATTCGTCAGGGATATCTTGTTGAAAATGACTCGCATATTCATTTCGGTACTCTTTAAAAGAAGCGATGGCGTCGGGATGACCCAGTACTTCTTTTGCAAAATCATCCAGTTGGAATTGCTCTTTTTCTTTAAAATAAGCGGCTGATTTATTTAACAGATCTACCTGGTCTACTCTGTCCATCTCATATTCGGTTGGCAATTTGTTGTGTATAAACTGTTTACACATGTCCACCGCTGTTTCTGTCTGATGGTAACTATCTTCCCGGCGCTGTACCTGTAAAAATGCATCCCTCCAGTATACCGCCTCGGCTTGTTTGCTGTTACTATCTACTATACTTACCTTAAAACCTTCGGATTCTTCCGTATTAAAAACAAGACAACCTTTGTCGAGCTTATTAATATTTATACCGTCCTCATAATTTACCTGGTAATTTTCATCCGCCAGGAATACTTTCAAATACGTGTCGCGGTTCTCCGACTTAAAAATGCCTATCGCTTCTACCTCTTCACCATCTACCTGGCACTTGCTAAAGTAGGCTATATAAAGCTCTCCCCCTTTGATTTTAGGATGGGTGGAATGTTTATATAGATGTTTGGCAATATTGACCGACTGCTCCTGGAATTCATTTTGGTCAGTAAATATACGTCGACAATATTGAAATATTTCATTCAATTGCAGATCTGCGTCATGACGGAACCTGAAATACTCTGCTGCACTGGCAAACGGCTGAATAAAATATGTTACCAATAACTGGCTGATCGTTTCATCCTCCAGCTGCAAAGGCGCCTTGGAACAGAGCAGGGCCTCGTCGTTAGTGGGATTCCCTACCTTGTGTATCGTTAGTTGCGCCAAATCTTTAAACTCCGAAACATGGATCATGGGCGCAAAATTAATAAATTAGTTGACAGGCAACAGAACCGTTTTCCCCGGTAATTATTTCTTGATAATTTCATTACATACCCTATCCCCCATCCATATACGCTGAAAATTCTGGAATAGTTCCTTAATTTAAAGTTTCAAAACAAAATGAACATGAGAAAATATATTTGCCTGCTGATAATGGCCGCCGGATACGGCCTCCCGCTGATAGCCCAGCAAAAAAATGCAGACCGGCCTGTACATGAAACCCGCGATCTGACAGCAGAGAATATGTTTTCCGTAAACATTGAAGGACCCAATTTTGACAAAGCCGGCAATTTTTACGTTGTAAATTTTAAACAAGACGGCACTATCGGTAAAATAAATACCAAAACCGGCGCCGGCGAGATCTTTGTTACCCTTCCCGATAGCAGTATAGCCAATGGCGTTCACTTCAACAGCAAGGGAACTATGCTCCTCCCGGACTTTATCCGGCATAATGTATTAGCTGTTGATATGAAAACCAGGAAGGTCAGCACATATGTCCATTCCGACCAGTTCAACCAGCCTAATGATCTCTGCATCAACAGTAAAGACCAGATCTTTGTGAGCGATCCCAAATGGGCTGCCAACACCGGCCAGATCTGGCGCATAGACCCTGATAACCATACTCCTGTATTGCTGGAAGGCAATATGGGCACCACTAACGGCATAGAACTAAGTCCCGACGAAAAAACCCTGTACGTAAACGAAAGCGTGCAACGGAATATCTGGAAATATAAGGTGGATAGGGCCGGTAACATCTCCCGGAAAACCTTATTCGCTACCTTTCCCGATTTCGGATTCGACGGCATGAAATGCGACAAAGTAGGGAATCTCTATGTAGCCAGATGGGGAAAAGGCGTAATCGCCGTGCTATCACCCACAGGAAAACTGATCCGGGAAGTACCCCTGAAGGGGAAGCAATGCAGCAACCTGGTGTTTGGAGACAAAGACGGCAGAACTGTATATGTTACCCTGCAGGACCGGAAATGCGTGGAAACCTTCCGGGTAACAATTCCGGGCAAACGCTTTTAGAAGGCCTTCGGCCTTGTAAATTGTCTTGGAACAGGATTACGCTGATTTTACTGATTGATTACCTGGATTTTATTTTTTGGGATTTTATAAATGATTTTAAAATCCCAAAAAATAAAATCAGCGTAATCAATTTAATCCAGAGTCAGACAAAATCCGCTCTTACTTAATTATCAGCAGCCAGCCTTTATTCTTTTCTACAGGGATATCAGCGTCTTTGCCAAATACCTGCCCTTGTTGGAAATTCCGTATATCCGGTGCCGTTATCACTGCCGTCGCAGGGTCGATGCCCAGGGCCTTCCAGTCGATGGTAAGTTTAACGGTAGTATTTTCCGGCGCCCAGCTGGCAAGAGATACCAGCACTGCTCCGTTTTTCCGGTATATAGTAGCCGGTACCAAAGGATTGCTGGTTTTAACCGGGTTATTTTCCACCCAATAGCCAATCATCTTTGTTCCCTGCATTCCAAAATCATCCCATACTTTCCAGATAGGACGTGGATCTGAAGTAGCCGTCCATGGCATGCGGTTAGTCATGCCATACACCATACCCCTCCACTGGTTGCCGCCGTCCTGGAGCATTTCGCCCATCAGGCCAAACGGGATGCCGCTTACTTCCGTAAGGAAGAAAGCCGGGTCATTTTTCTCGTAATCGAAATACTCCCCAAACCAAAGCCTGTTCAGGTAAGGGAAATGCTCCATATACAGTACTGCGCTATTAATAAATCCATCAGACTTATTATACTGGTTGGCAGAATGCAGGTCAATGATCCCCGGGTGATTATCCTTTGTAAGCACACGTTTTACCCGCTTCATGGTAACCCGGTCAAACGCCACATCATCCAGGTAAATACCGTCGATGCCCACATTTTGCACCAGCCAGTTCATGCCTTCCACGTAGTAGTTATGCCAGCGGTTCATACCACTGTTGATGATAGCGGCATCTTTAAATTCCGGCACAAACCAGGCAGCGATATAATCCTTACCCACATGTTCCTGCAACCAGGAGAAGCCTCCACCTTTACCCGGGCTATACACCTCATGCCCCAGACTACGCAGCGGGAAGGTTTCCCAGGCATGATTGGAAAGCTCTCTTACCGTGTTATAGATCTTTACTTTCAGCCCACGCTGATGCGCTTCGTCAATGTAATCCTTCATCGCTTTCCATTCAATGAACGGATAGTTGATCCAGGGATTGATATCGTTGCCGTGATGTATGTTCACTACGGTGGCCCCGGTAGCCCTGATACTATCAAGGTTATTGTACTTGTGATAGAAGCGGGTAGACCACTGGAAATCGGTGTTAACAGGATGGAAAGGCGTGATGATCAGGTGGAAATTATAATACAGTACCTCTCCTTTATGCAAGGTTCTTTCACCACTGTAACTATTCACCAGTATTGATTTTCCTTTTTCTCCTATGGTGATGCCGCCTTTATCCCCATTACCCCAGGATACCGGCAGCAGCAAAGGTTTTTGGAGATAAAAATTGGTATTCAACGGGCGCACATAGTTTTCATCACGCAGGTTAAACTGGATACCTGCATTCACATCGCCTATCCATGCACCGTCCTGGTTCTTGTTTTTCACATCCCACTTCCAATCGATCTTTTCCGGGCGCACACCGCCTTTCTGGTTGAGGCCCATCATATACTTTGCCGCTCCCTTATCAAATGGAAGGTGCATGGTAATATCCTTCAGGGCTACTTCTTCCTGTGCGGTTACTTTCACGGTATAGTCGAGAAAGCCATCAAATTCGAGTGTGCCGGTTACTTCCATTTCCAGGCCGGTGGTGGTGTTCAGGGCTTTCCAGCTGATTTTTCCCGGCGTCTTTTGAGTGATTTGCCAGCCATTGCTTTGCCAGTGAAGATCCTTTCCTGTGGCGGCTCCTGTGAAATGAAAATGTACCGGTTCCGTGAAAATATTTTTAGGCTGTGTAGACAGCGAGGTCATTTCAGGTGTGAAAAACGTCTGGATCTGCGCAGGGAAGCCGTCTTTGTTGATGCCTACTTTCCGCCCAAGTAAATTGATTACACTGTCTTTCAGCTCCAGCGGGGTATACGGCGCAATCACGGCATCATCCTGCGCCAGCGTGGAGTTCAGCCATTTCAGGCGGGTCTGTTTCCACGGCTCGTTAAAGCCACTGTTCACTGCCTGTTTATTCGTTACCGTGAGGGTAATTCTTACCGGCATGGCGGGCATACCTTCGGCCCTGACGGTGGCGATTCCTTTATAAATGCCAGCTGCAGCGTTTTCCGGCACATCTATCCCGCACCACATGGCCTGTACTTTCCCGGCGGGAACATTCACTGTGGTAGAAAAGGGGTTTGCATCGTAGGTGGTACCGGTGGTATTAATACAGTTGAGCTGCGCAGCAGGAATCGTTTGCCCGGAGGCTGTTTTCAGGTCGGCAAAGGAAATCTTCACGTCTTTCATTTCCCTACGGGCATAAATGCCCAGCTGAAATGCGTAGTACTCGCCTTTATCGGCGGCGCCGGAAAACGACTGGGACGGCCCTTTCTTTATCCAGCGCAGTGGCAGGTCGTCTGTCATTTTAATGGGGAACTGCCTGTCTTCCGGGAACAACATATACCCTCCGCCAGGATGCTTCAGCAGCAATTGTTTCCGCTCCGCTTCCGTGGCAATTACTTCCATGGGATAGAAGGTATTGAAGCTGTCGATGGCTTCCAGCTGTTTCACGGTGGTATTGGGTTTTATGCCAGCGGGGATAGATTGCAGCCAGTTATTATCAGCTGTTTGTTCCGGCGCCAGGTATACGCCCTTCGGGTAGTTGTCGCGGCCCTCATTTTTAGACGGCAGGTAATAAATATAGTAGTCGCCTTTCCCCGAGGTGGGCTCAAAGCAGATATCTCCACGTTCACGGTTAAGCGCCAATGCTTTTACATTGGTCACCTTTTGCTTTGTTTTCGCGTCCTCTATAATAATACGTTTCATTTCGGGGTGCTCATCGCGGCGGCGCCAGGGTATTACTACACGGGCTACGGAACTGTTGCCGTTAAACGTAACTACAGCGCGGTGGTTACCGAGCGAGTCGGCATTCCAGTTATTATTGCCATTGGTATACTTCACTTCCTGGGCAAGTGCTATGGTCAGAAAGCTGAAAGTAAATCCTGCCAGCAGCAATCCTCTCCTGAAGTTGCGGGAAGCGTGGTTTGTCTGATACATGAAGGATAAGAAAATTTTTAAATGTTCACTGGTTATAAATTTACTACTGTTGCAGTATCTTTTCCGGAATATTTTATAAATGCAAAAGCCCCGTTGAACGGGGCCTTTCAGGATAATTTTATTGAATCGGGTTTTGCACCAGGTTAGGATCAAGCAATATTTCCTGTTCAGGAATAAAGTGTACAACCCTTGCGTCTGTATAAGATACCGTTTGCGGGTTGGTTTGAACACCCGGGTAATTGCGGTATACGTTCCGGTTGTTGCGGAACAGATCAAACACACGATGCGTTTCAAAGGCCAGTTCCAGGCGGCGCTCATCCAGCACCACATCCAGTACAGAAGCATAGCCATGCAGGTCGGATACGGAGAACAGCGCAGCGCCGCTCAGGCCTGCCCTTTTACGGATGGTGTTCACATCATCAATAGCAGCGGCGTTATTATTCAGCTTTGCATTGGCTTCTGCGCGGATCAGGTACATTTCGGCCAGGCGCAGCACCACTGGTGAGCTGAGCGTAGGCACGTTATCCTGGTTGGAATATTTCAGCACATACCATTTGGGAACCCCGTTGCGGGAAGCCATTACTTTCTGTCCGCCTGCGTTTACGGAATCCTTTCCATCAGTGCCCTTCAGGTAAACCGCCTGTACAAAGGAATTACGGGCATCCCCCGGGTATTTGTGCAACAGGTCGAGGTACGACTGTGACGCATACATTTCACCGTAACCCATGCCGCCCGGCGACATATAATACATAGAGCCAATAGAAGCCCAGGTACGGTCGTCCTGCAGTGTATGATGAATGGCAAAAATTGTTTCCTTATTATTTTCGTTGGTTTTGGTATAGTAACCGGGAAGATCAGAAGTGTTCACCAGGGTGTATTGTCCTGAAGTGATCACGGAGTCGGCATAGATACGGGCAGAATCATTTCTTCCCATATAAAGATATACCCTTGCCAGCAAAGCCATAGCGCCATATTTGGTAGCATAGCTGTTGGTATTGGAATTATCCATCAGGTCTTTTCCTTTCTTCAGGTCTGCAATTATCTGTGCATATACATCTTTTACCGTACTACGTTTAGGCATGGCAGTTATATCAAACTTTGTAACTACCGGTATGCCCAGGTTTGTTTCAGGGCTTTGTGTATAAGGCCGGCCGAAAGACCTTACCAGGCTGAAATGTACAAAGGCACGGATGAACAGGTTTTCCCCGATCATTTTATTCACCGCATCTGATTTTCCTTCCGGCATTACTTCCAGCAGTTTGTTGCAACCGTTGATTGCTTTATATCCTGCACGCCAGATCTGCAACGCATTGGCCTGATTGGTAAGGTGACCGTAAGTATAAGAATAGAAAAGCGCATCGGTGGTAGCACCGCTCAGTGCTACATCGTCGCTTGGGAACTCTCCCATCTGGAAATAATTGCGTGTAAAATTTTCTGCTTTCAGCAACGCATAATTACCTATAGTGGCTGCCGGCCATTTGGTTTCATCTTTCAGGATATTATCATCCGGAACGGCGCTGTACGGATCTTTCTTCAGCGAGCAGGAAGTTGCTACTGATAACAGCAGCAGCCCTGCAAAATATTTTGACATGTGTTTCATGATCATCTCTTTTTAGCTCCTGTTAAAAATTAATTTCAAGGCCTGCAAACCATTTGGTGCTGGACGGATACTTGATGTAGTTGATACCACGGTCATCTACTTCCGGATCCAGACCGGAGAATTTGGTTAAAGTCCACAGGTTATCGCCGCCCACAGAAATCCTGGCGCTTCCGATATGCGCGCGATCCAGCCAGGCTTTTGGCAGCGCATAGCTCAGGTTCACGTTTCTCAAACGCAGGTAGCTACCGTCTTCCAGGAAACGGGAAGACGGTTTGTGCGAGTTTTTATTCCCTTTGATCGTGTACTTTGGATGGGTGGCTACATCCCCCGGCTTTTCCCAGCGGCTCCAGTCCTTATCCAGCTGCATCATATTATAGGTATAATATGCCCCATCATTATCCATCAGCTCACGGGTACTGTTGTACACATCATTACCTGAAACAAAAGACAGGAAGGCGCTCAGCTGGAAATTTTTATAGGAGAAAGTATTGCGCATACCTCCGAAGAACTTCGGTGTGGCAGAACCCACTATCTGCAGGGATGCATCATTATAGTTGTTGGTAGTGGTTTTGCCGGTTACGTTGCCATTGGCATCGGTAATGAGCTTTTCCCACAGCGGATCTCCGTTTGCAGGGTCTACGCCGGCCCATTTGCGCATATAGAAACTACGCATATCCTGGCCCCGTTGGAGGATAAAGTAACCGCTGATCGGATCTACGATCTGGCTTTTACCGGTATATAATTCAGTAACCCTGTTTTTATTGAACCCGATATTAAAATCAGTGCTCCATTTGAATGCACCTACCAGGTTATCTGTGCTCAGATTGATTTCAAGCCCTTTGTTACGCACAGATCCCACGTTCTGTGAAATGTAGCTGTAGCCGGCAGTAGCAGGCAACGGCACATTGAACAGGAGGTCTTTATTATCTTTCTGATATAATTCTATTGTCAGGTTAATCCGGTTAAACAATCCCAGGTCGATACCAAAGTTGGTATTGTAGGCTTTTTCCCAGGAAAGGTTTGGTACATTATATACACTCTGGTAAGCGCCGGGAAACCCATTATACTGGGTATTGATCGCGTAGGCCCCGATAGCTGCATAGTCGCCTATTTCAGCATTACCGGTGGTACCGTAGCTGGCTCTTATTTTCAGGTTGGTGATTGCTTTTATCTGTTTGATAAAATTTTCTTCAGATGCTGCCCATGATGCGCCAAAAGCATAGAAGTTACCATACTGCTGGTTGGCGCCGAACTTGGAAGAACCATCCCTTCTGAAGGAAGACGTGAAATAGTATTTATAATTGTAGTTATAGTTCGCCTGTACAAAATAGGAATTAAAAGCGCGGGATATTTTTGTTCCGCCGATAGACATTGGAGAAGAAGTGCCATCCAATACTTCTACCCCCTGCAATACGCCTTTTCCTTTTGCATTGATATCATTCAGGTTAGCCTGTTGAAATTCTGCGCCCACCAGTCCGTCGATGTTATGCACTTTATTAATGGTATACCTTGCCTTCAACAGGTTGGAGCTGATATAACTGGCTGAATCCTGGTAATAGTTATACAGGTTACCGCGGTCGTCGGTACCGGAAGAAGTACGCACATCGCCATTGCTTTCCTGGTTGTAGTGGTAGTATTGTGCACGGTTGGTAGAGCTGAATGATAACCATTTGGTGATATCATACTCCAGTTTTACCAATGCTTCCAGCGACTGCCTTTTGTTTTTAATGTAGTTATACTGCTGGTCGTACAGAAAATTGGTCATATCCCTGCCGTACCAGGTAGCGGCTGTAAGCGGGTTTACCGGTTTGCCCTGGTCGTCGTAAGCCTTATCCCATGGCAAATTCGTGTAGTATTGATACAGTGAGCCGTTTGAATTATCGTGGTCGGAAGTTTGGGTTCCGGCGAAGTTGGCGCTGATACGGAATTTATCGGAGATGTTATGATCCAGGTTGAGGCGGGCGCTGAAGCGCTCTACCCCGGTGCCTTTCAGGATACCGTCTTCTTTATAGTAGTTTCCCCCGAGGTAGAATTTTGTTTTTTCGTTACCTCCGCTGGTAGATAATTCGTAGTTCTGGTTGGTAGCATTCTGGAAGGCCAGTTTCTGCCAGTTGGTATTGATATTACGGAGAGATGGATCCAGCGTGGCTCCTGCGGCTTTCTGCAAATCGTATAGCTCAGTGCCGTTCATCAGGTGAAAATGGCCGGTATTAAGCTGGGCAGTTCCTACGTTGGTGCGGAAGTTCACCTGTGTTTTGCCGGCCTTACCTCTTTTGGTGGTGATCACCATTACGCCGTTGGCTGCACGGGCGCCATACAAGGTAGTAGCGGCGGCATCTTTCAGGATGGTAACGCTTTCAATATCGCTGGGATTGGGTAGCCCGCCAATGATGCCGTCTACTACTACCAACGGGGAGTTGCCTGCAGTAAGGGTTCCGTTACCACGGATACGGATCACGGGAGCGGAAGCCGGATCGCCGGAAGTATTGCCCACAAATACACCGCTTACTTTACCCTGTAACATTTTATCCATGCTGCTGGCAGTTACGTCTTTCAGTTTGGCGCCGCTTACCGCCTGCGCTGCTCCTGTAAGATTTTTGGTGGTAGTGGTGGTATATCCCATCACCACTACTTCTTCCAGCTTCTTGGTATCCGCTTCCAGTTTAACATTGAGCTCGGAACGGCCTCCCAGTGTGATTTTCTGTTGCAGGTAACCTATATAGGAGAATACCAGTACACTGTTTTCAGAAGGCGCCTGGATAGTAAACCTACCGGTAGCATCGGTTACTGCACCAGTGTTGGTCCCTTCTACCGTTACCGTTACACCGGGCAACGGGTCTTTGGTAGCGGCATCCGTTACATACCCCGTTACTTTTACCTGTGCGGTGCCGGCAGGGGTTATTACCACCAGGTTGTTTTCCAGCACGCGGTAGGTAACATTGGAATTGTTGAAAAGCTCCCTGAGCACTTCATTGATCTTCTTATCTTTCACATCAATGGTCACTGCCTTGTTCAGATCAGTAAAATTCTCGTTATAGAAGAAGCGATAATTGCTGCTGTTTTCAATGAGTTTAAATACATCTTTCACGCTCTTGTTTTCAGCATGCAGTTCTTTTATTTTATCCTGCGCATAAGCATTAGCGGATACTTGTAAAAAACCTCCGAAAATCAGCAGGCCCGTCAATTTCATCATGAGCAATAATTTTCGCCCGGGGCAAAAAAATGCCGCCGGGTTTGCAGTGGATTTCATAAACTTGTATAGATTTTAGTTAAACGAATAATTACGGTGGCTGCCCGTCGCAAAGGCAACCCACCAATCAGTGATTTTCGTTGATTGGGGTAAGTCGCATTACCCCAATTTTTTTAGTCCTTCATACCGGGCATGTAAATTGGTTTTACAGGTGATTGAATGATGGTTTTTCTATGCCAGGGTTATTACCGGCTCTTAAATGCTTTATTATATTTTTCTTTCAGTTCTTCATCCAGCGCCAGGGTCACAACACCTTTGTCTATATGGTATTTCAGTGGCGCTGTGAGTTTTAAGATGTTCAGTACCTGCTCCAGTGTTTCCTGGCGGAAAGTGCCGCTGAAGCGATATTCCTTTAATTCCTGTTCTTTAAAGACCACCCTGACATTAAACCGGCGTTCCATTGTTACCGCCAGTTCATCCATCGTTTGGGCGGCCACTATCCAGTTGCCATCTTTCCAGGCGGTATATATTTCTGTATTGTTCACTTCCCTGCTTTCTATCGGGGCAGCTGTGGAGCTGTCTCCGCCAGATACAGGCATTTTCAGTTGTTCCCTGTTGCTTACTGACGATGGTTTTTTATACACAACATGTTGATGCGGTTTCATCATTAATCCGAAAGGCGTGGTGGTTTTGCTGCCGTCTATCTTCACTTCTCCGTCTACCAGCGTAGTTACCACTGTTTTATCCTCCGGGTATGCTTTTACGTTGAAAGATGTGCCCAGCGCAAGTATCCTCAGATCGGAAGCTTTTACCGTAAACGGTTTCTGTGCATTGGTATGCACTTTAAAGAAAGCCTCTCCTTCCAGTTTTACCTCGCGGCCACGAACGTTGTACGACTGTGCATACTGCAGTTTACTGCCTGCGTTGAGCCATACTTCCGTGCCATCAGACAATTCTATTTTGGTGGTAGCCCCTTTCGGGCTGGTCACCGTTACCAGCGCATTGCTGTTGTTTTCTTTTTTGCCGGAAGCCCAGGCATATACCAGGCCTCCGCCAATCAGAAAGGGCAGTGTATAGGAAGCGGCCATACGGAAATAATATTTCCATTTGCTGATAGCCAATGGCGCTCCTCCCGGCTGCAAACTATCCCAGGCAGCATTGGCATCATAATTTCCTTCCTGTGCTGTAGCCTGCCAGGCGTCCCTGAGCTCCAGGAAATAAGCCTGGTTCTCCGCAGTAGCATTGATCCAGTGTATCAGTGCTGCCTGCTCTTCCGTGGAAATATTGCCGGACAAAAAACGTGCGATCAGGTCGTCCGCCTGCTCCTGTGTATAGTTAGGCCCCATCATATTGAAAACAAGTAGTAAGACAACATTTAATCCCCCGCAGGGTGACAAGCCCCGAAAAAAAATTCAATTTATTTTAACACCCTACTTTAAAAGGGGAAGTAATTCATCGCGCAACCTTTGCAGGGCGCGGGTCATCTGGGTTTTTACGGTGTTGATGGAGATCCCCAGGCGATGGGAAATTTCGGGGTAGCTCAGTTCTTCAAAGCGGCTAAGCCGGAACACGTCCTGGCATTGGGGCGGTAATTTGCGGATAGCTTTCTCTGCTATCAGCTCCAATTCGGATTGTTCCAGTTTTGCTGCCGGCGAATGGGCCGAGGTGATGCTGAAGAGGGCGATGCGGGATTCCAGTTGCTGAAGCTGTTCGCTGCCATATTGCATGCGAACTTTATTCTGCTTAATATAATTGAGGCAATTATTCTGAACAGCGCGGTACAGGTATGCTTTTTCAGATACCTGTATGTCGAGCTCCTTATACTTTTCCCATATCTTCATAAAAGTGTCCTGCACAATTTCTTCTGCCAGTTCATGTCTGTTTACGAAATCAAAGGCAAATGTACAGAGTGCTGCATAGTACTCCTTGAATAATGATTCAAAAGCGGGTAGCTGACGTTGTTTCCTGTTAATATTTTTACTTACTTCCTCCAAAGTATTCCTTCATCCACAAAATTGTTCACTGTGGCGAAAAGATACGGAAAGTAGGTTCAATAAAAAAACGCGGGTCATGAACCCGCGCTTTATCATCTTTAACTTGTTGAATTACATACACAAACCGCCACAGGTGCTGATAGTTTGCCCGGTTACATAGCTGCTCATATCGGAAGCCAGGAACAGGCAAACATTGGCAATATCTTCCGGCGAGCCGAAGCGGGCCAGCGGAATCTGGGCAATATAATTGGCAGCGCCCTCTCCTTCCTTGAGGTAGCTGGTCATATCTGTTTCTACAAAACCCGGCGCCACTGCATTACAACGGATGTTGCGGCTGCCCAGCTCCTGTGCAATGGATTTGGTGAATCCGATGATCCCTGCTTTGGAAGCAGCATAGCTGCTTTGTCCGGCGTTGCCCATGATACCGATCACGGAGCTCATATTAATGATACTGCCGCTCCTCGCCTTCATCATAGGGCGTATAACCTGTTTGGTCATGTTATACACGCTTTTCAGGTTGATGTTCATTACATCATCCCATTGATCAGGGCTCATACGCAGCAGCAGGTTATCTTTTGAGATACCGGCGTTATTCACACAAATATCGATTTTACCAAATTCTTTTAATACATCCGCCACCAGCGATTCCGTTTCTTCATACACCCCCGCATTGGATTTGTAGGCTTTTGCCTTTACTCCCAGGGCAATGAGCTTTGCTTCCAGTGCCTGGGCTTTTTCATCGGAACTAACATATGTAAATGCTACATCTGCTCCCTGTGCTGCAAATTTCAAAGCAATGGCTTCTCCGATACCACGGCTGGCGCCCGTTACTATGGCTACTTTGTTCTCCAATAATTTCATGTTATAGTTGATAGGTTTTAAGCATTCATATGATTTGCCGCAAATTGCTGGATTTCTTCCAGGTATTTACGGTCGTTGTTCAGCCGGGGTACTTTATGTTGCCCGCCCAATTTGCCTTTGCTTTTCAGGAACTCACAAAAGGTGCCCTGTGGCATCACATGCACAACAGGCATATGCAAGGCAATGTCCTTGTATCTTTTGGCTTCGTAGTCAGAATTGATTGCTTTCAGCGTGCTGTCAAGCACCGAAATAAAGCGGTTCAGATCATCCGGCGCTACTTCAAATTCAATCAGCCATTCATGTCCGCCGTTGCCATGATCGCTGAAATAAACGGGAGCTGCGGTATAATCGTTTACCACAGCGCCTGTAGCTTCGCAGGCTTTGGCGATAGCGGTATCTGAATTTTCCACGATCACTTCTTCCCCGAAAGCATTAATAAACGACTTTGTTCTGCCGCTGATCTTAATGCGATAAGGGATCAGGGAGGTAAACTGTATGGTATCTCCCACCATATAGCGCCATAAGCCGCCATTGGTACTGATCACCAGCGCATAATTCTTTCCCAGTTCCACTTCCTGCAATTGCAAGGTTTGGGGATTTTCTTTATTCAGCTCTTCCATTGGCATGAACTCATAGAAGATACCGTGGTTGAGAAACAGGAGCAGCCCTTCTTCGCCTATTACATCCTGGGCGGCAAAGAAGCCTTCGGACGCATTATAGGTTTCCTGGTAATGCATTAAAGGATTGCGTATCAGCTTTTTAAACTGTTCTCGGTAAGGCGTGAAGCTCACGCCGCCATGCATATAAAGTTCCAGGTTAGGCCATACATCGGCCAGGTTGTCTGTGCCGGTGAGCTCAAAAATCCTTTTGATCAGTACGATGGTCCATGTGGGCACCCCTGCAATGGAGGTAACGTTTTCATGGATCACGGCATTCGCCATCCGCTCTATTTTCTCTTCCCATTCGTCCATCAGCGCTATTTCCAGGTCCGGCGTCCGGATCATATTGCCGTAAAACGGCATATTCTGGAGCATTACAGCGCTCAGATCGCCGAAATAGGAATCACTGTTCTCTGAGAGTTTATTCACCTGGTGGCTACCGCCTATTACCAGCGATTTTCCTGTAAATACGTCGGAGTCCGGGAAATTATTATAATAGAGGGAGATAACGTCCCTGCCGGAGCGATAGTGACATTCATCCAGGCTTTCCACTGTAACGGGAATAAATTTGCTTTTATCTGCAGTGGTACCGCTGGATTTTGCAAACCATTTGATAGGCGTATTCCAGAGTACATTCTGCTGTCCTTCCATCGTGCGTTGTATATATGGCTTGATGGTATCGTAGGTGTGAATAGGAACCTGCTGCTTATACTCGTCTATCTTATAAATCTTTGAAAAGCCATACTGTTTACCGAATTCGGTATACTGGGCCGCACTGATAAGGTTTTGGAATACCTGCTGCTGCACCTGCACGGGATACTGCATAAAATACGCAATACGCCCCATTCGCAATCTTGCCAGTTGTGATATTGCAGGACTTAAAATTCTCATATAGGATGCTGTAGAATTATTTTTATTGTTTAGCTGCTTCGTCCAGGTAATCTTTACGGCGAAGAATAAAATTCTGGCCAAGATACACTTTTCTTACCTGTTCATCGGCTGCAAGCTCTTCAGCTGATCCTGATTTCAGGATTTTACCTTCAAACAATAAATAAGCCCGGTCAGTAATGGACAATGTTTCCTGTACGTTATGATCTGTGATCAGGATGCCTATATTTTTGTATTTCAGTTTAGCTACGATCCCCTGGATATCCTCTACGGCAATAGGGTCTATACCGGCAAAAGGCTCATCCAGCAGGATAAACTTGGGATCTACGGCCAGTGCACGGGCGATCTCTGTACGGCGGCGTTCCCCCCCGCTCAATACATCTCCGGGGCTTTTACGTACATGGGTAAGCCGGAACTCGGCCAGAAGGCTTTCCAGCTTATCTTTCTGCTCTGCCTTTTTCAATTTCGTCATTTCCAGTACCGCGGCAATATTATCCTCCACGCTCAGCTTCCGGAATACGGACGCCTCCTGGGGCAAATAGCCAATACCCATCTGCGCCCGTTTGTACATGGGCAGCTTGGTAATGTTCTGGCCATCCAGGTACACATTCCCCTCATCGGGCTTAATAAGCCCTACTACCATGTAGAAGGAGGTGGTTTTGCCCGCTCCGTTAGGGCCCAGCAGCCCTACAATCTCCCCCTGGGACACTTCCACAGATACATGGTTTACCACCGTTCTGTTGCCGTAACGCTTTACCAGCTGGTCTGTATGTATTCTTAATGCCATATGATCAAACTTAGCAAAAATAAACAATTCATTCAGTTAGCCTAGTTATAGTTATCCTAAGATTAAAAATGATCTGATAATGATAAGGGGATATCTTATTTTTGCCCGCGTAATTTTAGCAGGAAGGTGGGCTATATACAGCCGCCGTCCGTAAAGCTTATAACTTTATGAAAGTAACTGAACATATTGCCAAGGCCAAAGACACCCTGATTTCTTTTGAAATCCTCCCTCCGCTTAAAGGAAAGAGTATTGAGTCTATCTATGACCACCTGGATCCGCTGATGGAATTCAAGCCTGCGTTCATTAATGTGACCTACCACCGCAGTGAACATATGTTCAAGAAAAAGGCAGACGGATCTTTTGAAAAGGTGGAAATCCGCAAACGCCCCGGCACGGTAGGCATTTGCGCCGCTATCATGAACCATTATAACGTAGATGCGGTTCCACACCTCATTTGCGGCGGTTTTAGCCGGGAGGAAACAGAAAATGCCCTGATAGATCTCAATTTCCTGGGGATAGATAATGTGCTGGTTTTACGTGGAGACGCCCCTAAAAACGAAACTTTCTTTGAACCTGATCCGCACGGGCACAGCTATGCCATTGAGTTGCTTGACCAGGTGGCGCATATGAATAACGGTGTTTACCTGGAAGATGATCTGCAAAGCGGTGTAAAAACCAATTTTTGTATCGGCGTAGCCGGCTACCCGGAAAAACACTTTGAAGCACCCAATATGCAAACAGACCTTGCCCACCTGAAACGCAAGGTGGAGAACGGGGCCGATTATATTGTTACACAGATGTTCTTCGACAACCAGAAGTTCTTTGACTTTGTAAACAAATGCCGGGAAATGGGGATCACAGTTCCAATTATCCCGGGACTGAAGCCATTAACCTCCAGGAAGCAAATGACTATGCTGCCGCGTATTTTCCATGTAGACATTCCTACGGATCTCTCTACAGAGATCATTAAATGCAAAACAGACAAGGATGTGGAACTGGTAGGCACTGAATGGCTCATTGCACAGTCAAAGGAACTGAAAGCCTTCGGCGTACCAGTACTTCACTATTATACCCTGGGTAAACCGAAAGTGGTGCGCCAGGCTGTAGAAGCAATTATGTAGTTATCCTGGCTCCTTATAAAAGCAGAAGGGAAGGACAAAAGTCTTTCCCTTTTTTGCTGTCTTTCATATAAAAAAAATGCCATCACGTAGATACGTAGTGGCATATCCCTATAACTGTCACACTTTTAATTATAACTGTCCAATGATCGAGGCCATCTTCTGATGGCATCTTTCGCTAATAAGACGCGGCAAACAAGGTTGACCCCTATGTTCTTTTAAAAAAAATAAAAAAGACTGCCGCAAAGGGCAGTCTTCTGAAAAGATCAGGATGGTATGGGATTATTTCCTGGTAAACAAGTATCCGACAGATACACCGAAATAGCGGTGCTTTTCCAATGTTCTGTCACTGGCACTTACATCCGGAAACCCGGATGTATTCCCCATCCCCGTGGTGAAAGCGTCAATCGTTTTGGTGCCTTTAACACTGTATAACAGTGCCGGCTGAACGGCAAAGCTGTTTGCAAGAGGAATATCTGTTAAAACTCCTGCGTGGTAGGCAGCCAGCATCCGGTCATGAAATAATGTCATCCGGGTTTGGTCTTTACAGTCCCATATCGCCTGAAAACCCCGCTTTTGCTCCCCATCTTACCTGGCCACAAGGGTTAACGAACTTAACAGGGTAACAACAATCAGGATGTTCTTTTTCATATATAGGCTTTAAAATTTTAGCTACAGGAAACAAAAAATGCACTGAGTCATTTAAATAAAAATATTTATGTTCATCAGTTGCTCCGCCGGACATGGGGAAACAAATACCCGAAAGAAATACGGAAACTGCGGTTCAACTCCTCCGAATTATTGCGCGTAGTTACATTTTTGAACCCCAGAGAATAACCCGCAGTAAGCAGGAATCCCGGCGTAAACTCGTAGCCAACCAGGAAGTTGGCTGAAACATCGACTGGGTTGGCATGAAGCTCCTTAGTATTCTCTGTAACCTCCTCACCGTCGAATTTTATCCTTTCGGTTTTTTCCTTGGTACCATTATCGAAATAGGTTGCTTTTCCTCCAATGCCATAAGCCAGCGCCGGACCAAACCCGGCTACTACCTTACCATCACCCAGTTTTTTCTTAAACATGAAATTAACAGGCAACTCCAGGTAGTTGTACCTGAACTTGGCGATGTAGTACCAGTTGCCCGTTTCCGCCTGCGGCCGGGTTCTGTACCCGGCAACACTGTAAAACAATGCAGGCTGTACTGAAAACCATTTTGCCAGGGGAATATCTGCTAACACACCTGCATGGAATGCAGGCAGCATAAATTCGTTCCGGTCCGGAACATCAACAGGATCTGTTAGTTTTACACTGGCGCCGCTAAAACCAGCCTTCAATCCAAATCTTATTTGTGCTGTTGCTATTTGAACAGACAGCAGGGCTACAACAATCAGAATATTTTTTCTCATGCGTTTTTTTAATAAAACCAATCCTGCCGACAAAAACCGTTCCCTTTACCAGTCTTCCCTGTCAAAGAAAAAACCAAGGTTGATGCCCCAATACCTGTTTTTATAATCGTTATCCGGCGCCCTGTCAATATCCACCATGCCATATCCATACTGCGCGCTCAAAGTAAGACAGCAATTCAATTCTATTCCTGCTACAAAATTCAGCCCTGCATCCCAACGCTGCAGGTCCATGTTGGTACCAAAAATATTGGGGGATGATTTAAAGTCCACCCGCTTGGAGCCGGATTGAACCAGTTTATTTTCCGTATAAGCAGACACGCTGTAATCGCCACGTATACAATAAGCAGCATATGGACCGGCGCCCACCAGCAGCTTTCCAAATCCTACCGGTACTTTGTAGACCAGATGCACCGGCAGTTCCAGGTATTTTAATTTCAATTTTGTGGCCCCTGATGTAAACAGATTAAGTGGATGGGAAGCTGCATAATTCAGCCCTGCGCCTTTTTCTATATAACTGATACCTGGCTGGAGATAGCCATTCTGAAACAGCGGTACATTGGCATATAAACCGGCCTTCCAGCTGTTTATACGTTTGGTAGCCGGCGCAAAATTACTACCGGCCAATTCCAGCCCGGTGTTAATATAGCCGCCACGAATACCCAAACTTACCTGTGCATGTGAGGTTACTGTAACAAATAAAACTGTTACAAAAAGGAGTGTAAAAATTTTCATTAGTGGTTCGGTACTAAAAGGATTATTAATATCACATCGACATTATTTCATTTCATTTTGGGGGAAAAGTCTTTAATGCTGTCTTAATGCTCAGTCGGTTGTTGAACGCGAAAATAAACAAAGGTTTTCATAAAAATAAAAAACCACCCGGAATTCCGGGTGGTTAATAAAAAGTTCATCTGGAACCAGTATTACCTGCCGCCAAATTTATAGCCAACAGACACACCGAAGGAGGTGTTCTTAAAGCTACGGTCATTGTTTGTATTATCAGCAGTGTTTACCAGGCCAAGACCGGTGTTAAGGCCGAAATACAGTCCCATCGGCATTTCATAGCCAACATTGATACCTAAACCGGCATCCAGCCTCTTTTGTTTGAGTATAGTGGCTTCATCGTCATACACATCCAAATCGCCCAAACCGGTATCCTTAATTTTTCCACCTAAGCCATAGGCCAGGTATGGACCTGCGGATAACACCAGTTTGCCGGTACCTACTTCCGGTTTAAACATAAAATGAACCGGCAGTTCCAGGTAGGATAAGGTGGTTTTCACATCTGTGTCCTTGGCTTTGCCTCCTTTACCCGAGTAAAGTAATCCTGTTCCGATATAAAATTCATCCGCCAGCGGGATATCTACCGTAACCCCTGCCCTGATACCGGTAAGGAGAGAACTGGTTTCCTTTCCATTGTTTAAACCAGCATTTTTGGCAGTAATGCTTGAAAACTGCGGTCCTGCAACAATACCCCATTTAGCCTGGCCAAAAGAAAGACTTGCTACCAGTAATGCGGCTGCAGATAATAATACCTTTTTCATGTGTGATGTAGTTTGAATGATTGAGGGAAGCGATACCCACAGGCCAGGTATCGCTTCCTCATTTTTTTTGATTGCCAACTAATGAATGAACCTGTTTTTTGCTTGCTTGCAGTTATTACAATTTAATCCTGTAATTGTTTGTTTAACAGCTATTTTCCTCCGAATAAATAACCTACTGATACACTGAACACACGGTTTTTGCTCTTATCATCGGTACTGTTGTCTTCACCGGAGCGTACTTTGGCAAAACCTATCCCATATTGTGCAGACACCAGGAAGTTGCTGAGCTCTGCACCAATCTGTACGTTACCACCCCAGTCGAAACGCTTCATTTTATTGTAAGCTGTGTTCGGGTCGTTGTTAAACGGGGTATCATCATCCCACTTAATACTTTCCGAGCCACTGGCGTGTACACCGGCAATAGTGGTTTCGTACTTCTGCTTACCGGCTACACCAAATGCAAAGTAAGGGCCCACGCCTGCAAAAAGACTGGAACTTTCTCCTATTGGCAACTTAGCCACGAAGTTCAGCGGAATCTCGATGTAAGAAGGGTTGATGGTATATTTTGCATAAGGATCCGCAGTAGAATTATTCTTGTCCCCGGTTTCCAGTTTGGTACCTTTCGTTGTATAAAACACCCCGGGCTGGAACGACAAAATCTTTGGAACTAACGGTAAATCCGCAATGGCTCCCACATTAAAACCGGATAATGAACGACTGTCTTTTGTATTTCCGGAGTTATCATAGGTGATGTTGGAGAGGTTCCAGCCGGCCTTAATCCCAACTCTTGCCTGAGACATCGCCGCAATGGAAAAGGTTAACGCTGCGAATGATAATAAGATCTTCTTCATAATCTTTGGTTTTATGGTCCGCTAACCCCAAAGCCAAAGACTATGCCAAAGGAATGTTAAATCCATTTAACTATCTGATTATCAACATAAACCGAGGTGTATATTCTACGTTCTACACTCGTATTTCTACATCCGGGCCGCGGAATCTTTTGGGGCAACCCGGTCCAAAAACTCCTGCAATTGCTCCACACCCAGCCTTTTTGCCACTATCTTTTTCTTCTCATCCAGTAAATAAACCATTGGCGTACTATAAACATCATAAAGCCTCCGGTAATTGGTTTCCGCCTGCGGATCTGAGCCATGTATCCATCCTTTTAGATGATGCTCTCTGATAAATTGCAGCCACTCCTCCCTGGTGCCTTCCGTTTTAACACCAATTATAGCCACGCCCCTGCTCTTCCAGCTGGCGTTCCAGGCGGAATCGAGCCGTGGGATCTCTGTTTTGCAATGTCCGCAGGTGGGGTCCCAGAAAACAAGTACTGTAAACTTAGCGGGCGTTTTGTAAAGCGAAAGCGACCGGGCCGCAGTATCTTTAAACTGTAGCGGGGCGGCCTGCCGTCCAATCAGGTTAGGCGCCATCGTGTATGCCCTGTCCACAATCTTATTAAGTTGCTCATCGTTCAGCCAGAAAGCTTCTCCCGGCACATAATATTTCTCTACAAGATGTACAAAAACCGCATCCATTCCCATGTAGGGTGAGCTTTCATAGTTATAGGTAAGCCACCAAAGCACAAACTTAAATACTTCTTTGCTTTTGCGGGTGCGGGCAATCATGGCATCGCAGTCAACAATAATAGAATCAGGATGTACCGGTACCAGTTGTGTGAAATACTTCTTAAGCTTGCCTTCCAGTATAGGTGTTCTCACCAGGCGGTCGCTTTCCAGGTCAACCTCATCCCAGTAGTGGTTTTTAAAATAATGATAGGCAAACAACGAATCTGCTCCGGCCGGCTGCGGTGGTACCACCGGCTCCTTCATAGCCAGGAAAATAGTACTGAGAATATTGCCGGGATGCTCCGCGATAAAGCCGGTTCTGAATTCCTGGATCTTCCTGCCCAGTTCCTGCTGCAGTGGTTGCACTTTTGCGGAATCCGCTGCCGTATGGGCCGTTTGCAGTTGCTGCTGGATACTCCGGCTCAATGTTTCCTGTTTGAAAAGGAATTTGTTGTAGGCCAGGAAACCGTCGTTATCAGGGCTGCCTTTATATACCGTTTTATTAACGAGATCGCTGGTATCGATCGCTACGCTAAAAACCTGTTGTTTATCTATCAGTGTTTCTATATACTGTTGTTTACCGGGCAATACCAACAGGTAAATACCAGGTAACAGCTTCTCCTTGCCTTTCAGCACTACTTCTCCCACCTGGCCCACCTCTGCAGAGTCGGCCAGGTAAGTGGACCTCCCCATGTAATGCGCCAGGAAAAATTTCCCGCCGGTAAAGTTTTTCAGCTTTACGGAAATCTGGTACCCCTGCGCCTGCAGGCTAAATGCCCCCAGCAGGGCCATAATCAGTAGTGCAAATAATCTACGCATAATGTTTGAAAGCAATATGTAAATGTAAGCGTAAAAAAATAAAAAAGGAAAGCGGTGTGCTGAATGGTAATTCACATGAATTACGAGGCAGGATTCAGCATTTCAATTACCTTTGCAGCCGTGAGGAAAAAAAATGTTGTTTTAGAAAATGTACCGGTAACTGCTTATGCAGCAGAAGGTAAGGCCCTGGCCCGTCACGACGGGAAAGTTGTATTTATTGAAGGCGGGGTGGTGCCCGGCGATGTGGTCGATGTTCGTCTTGGTAAAAACAAAAAAGACTGGGCAGAAGGGAAAGTAGTGCACTTTCACAGCTATTCAGATAAAAGAGTAACTCCTTTTTGCCAGCATTTTGGCACCTGCGGTGGATGTAAATGGCAGATGCTGCCTTATTCCCTTCAGCTGGAATACAAACAACAACAGGTGGCAGACCACCTGCAACGGATCGGGAAACTGGCATTACCGCCGATGGATCCTATCCTTGGCAGCGCCCATACCGAATATTACCGTAATAAACTGGAATTTACCTTCAGCAACAAAGCATACCTTACCAACGAAGAGATCAGGGCCAACGATGGTGAAATACCTGTAAGACCCGCACTGGGCTTCCATGTGCCCAAACTGTTCGATAAAGTGCTGAACATAGATACCTGTTACCTGATGCAGGAACCGGTAAACCTGATCCGTAATACCATCCGTGAATACGCGGTTGCCCATGACCTCACTTTTTACGATATCCGTGCCCAGCAGGGATGGCTGCGTAACCTGGTGGTCCGTTTGTGTACCACCGGTGAAATCATGGTAAACCTGGTGATCCATCATGAAGACAAGCCCAACAGGATAGCGCTGCTGGATCATCTGCTGAAAACGGTTCCGGCTATCACCACAGTACTGTATACCATTAACCCGAAAGGAAACGACAGCATCTTCGACCTGGAACCCAAAGTATATTTTGGTAAGGGATATGCAGAAGAGAAACTGGAGGAATTTGTTTTCAAGATAGGTCCGAAATCCTTTTTCCAGACCAATACCTACCAGGGAGAAGTATTATATAAAGTAACACGGGATTTTGCCGGGTTAACCGGGTCCGAAATTGTATATGACCTATATTGCGGTACCGGCAGCATCGGGATCTTCGTGTCGCGCAGCGCCCGCAAAGTGGTAGGTATTGAACTGATTAAGGAAGCGATAGACGACGCAAAGGAAAACGCTGCCCGCAATAATGTGAACAATGCCACCTTTTTTGCTGGCGATGTAGTGGATATTTGTAATGATGAGTTTTTTGCACAGCATGGCCAGCCGGATGTGATCATCACTGATCCCCCACGGGCAGGCATGCACGAAAAACTGGTAAATAAACTGCTGGAAATCGGTGCCCCTAAAATTGTATACGTTAGCTGCAACCCCGCTACACAAGCCAGGGACCTGGCTTTGCTGGACTCACTCTATACAGTGGAAAAGGTACAACCGGTAGACATGTTCCCGCACACCCATCACATCGAAAATGTGGTGTTGTTGAAAAAAAGAGATAATAACTAGCAACAATGAACGAGTACAGGCCCGGAAAATTTCAGTACCTGCCAATGGTGATCAAAAATCTGATGATCATTAATGGTTTGGTTTGGTTAGTGCAGGTTACGCTGCTGAGCAAATTTGATTATGATCTGAGTCGTTTGTTTGCCCTCCACTACTGGGGTTCCGAACTATTCAAACCACATCAGTTTATCACACACCTGTTCCTGCACGATCCGAAGAACATCACGCATGTGCTCTTCAATATGTTTACCCTGTGGATGTTTGGCGCTACCCTGGAAAATTTATGGGGGCCGAAGCGTTTCCTGATCTTTTACATGATCTGCGGACTGGGCGCCGCCCTCTGCCACATGGGCGTGCTCACTTATGAAAATGTAAACCTTAACAGGTATGCCGCTCAATTCCTGAACGACCCAAGCTTTTCAAATTTTGTAGCCCTGGATAATAAGTTCGATATCGGCAACCTGGCCAACTTCAACATGGAAAGCCTGAAAGGCGCATTGGCCGCCCATGACCCTGAAGCAATAGAAATGGCAAGACTTTATGTCAGGAATTATGTGTCCTATTACCGGAACGGCGCTACAGTGGGCGCTTCCGGAGCAGTATACGGTATCCTTTTCGCATTCGGCTACCTGTTCCCCAACCGGTACCTCTATTTCTTCGCGATGATACCTGTCAGGGCCAAATTTGTGGTTGGATTTATGATCCTGGGCGAACTATGGTCCGGTATCCAGAATTCAGCAGGCGATAACGTAGCCCATTTCGCCCACCTTGGTGGCGCGCTCTTTGCTTACCTGCTGCTGAGAGGATGGAACAAAAGCAGAACAGATTTTTATTAAGACAACTGTATTATTGACGTATTTTTGTATTGAAAAATATTTGTACCATGCATGCGTTGGAAAAAGAGAAATTGCCCCGCCTCTCTTTAGGAGAAGGAAGAAATATGGTGACACACCTGATGGTCGTTAATCTTACGATTTTCGTTTTCCTTTTTTTCACCCTCGTAATATACCAGATGGAACAGGTGGGCGAGCCACGCTTCCACCAGGATATTATGACCTGGCTGAGGCTTCCGGCAGACCCCTCCAAATTACTGACCCGTCCTTGGACGCTGGTCACTTCCCTATTTACACATATTAGCTTCTGGCAGATCTTTTCCAATATGGTATGGCTGTGGTGCTTCGGCACTTTTATGCAGCACCTGGCAGGCTACCAGCGGATTTTACCGCTCTATCTTTTTGGAGGTATCTGCAGTAACCTCTTTTATGTAGCGGCGATGCAGCTCGTCCCATCTTTTCATACCCTGGCAGCCAATGAGTATGCTCTTGGCGCCGCCGGCAGTATAATGGCCATTGCAATGGGAGTAACTACCATTGCCCCACGTTACCGCATATTCCCTTTACTGGCAGGAGGAATTTCACTATGGATCATTACCCTCGTTTTTGTAATGCTTTCTGTTGGAGCGCTGATGGCTTCCTCCAGTTATGGATATACTTATATTCCCGGGCTGGCGGGCGGCGCACTGGCAGGCTGGTTCTATATGTACCAGTGGAAAAAAGGTACCGACCTGGGAGCAGGTTTCAACAGGCTTGCCTTTAAGCTTACCCACGTATTTCACCCTGTATCCCAGCGCATCAACCCGGACGATTTTAAAAAGAAAAATTCCCCGGAAGATACAGAACAGCAGCCCTACAGGCGCATTGGCAAAGTACCTGAGCAAAAACTGAATGAAATCCTTGATAAGATCAACGAAAACGGGTTGGCCTCCCTTACTGCAGAAGAACGGGATACTTTATTGAGAGCAAGCAAAACAGAATAAAAGCATTACGGATTAGAAAATACTTTCAGGTTCCAATTGCCTGCTCCCTATGCTGAAAATTATTGTACGTAGCACCTTGCGCTGGAGCAACATTTGCCTGATAGTGGCCCTTCTCCTTAGCGTCTGTCTTCCTTACCTTAATCCCGGCAAATGCTGGCCGGCCGGGTTTTCCGGGTTCTTCTTCCCCATACTTTTCCCGCTTTGCTTCATTTACACCATTTTGTGGATGTGGCGCCGGAACCTGAATTTTGTGTGGACAAATCTCATAGCAATGCTCTGTGCAATGCCCGCAGCCTTAACTACCTGGGGCGTTCACATCTTCCGGGAAAATTCTTTACTCCCGCAAACCAACAGCAGGCAGTTTACACTCATGACCTATAATACCAGCAGTATGGGTTTGGTAAGATATGTAACGGATAAAGACAAGGAAGCTGCGATCTACAATACCATTGCCTCCGGTAAGCCGGACATACTTTGTTTGCAGGAATTTTACACGAATGATCAACCCGGCAGGGAAAATCATATTCAACGCATCAGCGCTGCAGGGAATTACCCGTATCATTATTTCACGGACGATAAAACCCACTGGGAAAGCTGGCATTACGGCATTGCGCTGTTTTCCCGCTACCCTGTGCTTACTGCCTCCGCCATTCGCTGCGGGGAAAGCTCATTTGGAAGCGGCAGCACCTTTCTCCAGGCCGATATTGCGGCAAAGGGAGATACCATCCGGGTATTTTCGGTTCAGCTAACTTCGTATATGTTTAACAGTGAAGATTATGAGCAGATGAAAACGCCCAAAGGAACCGGCCTGGTGTATAAAATGAGAAGTACTTTCCGGGCAAGGTCCGCCCAGGCCCTCCAACTGGCGGCGCTGGTAGCCCAAAGCCCTTACCCGGTTATTGTATGCGGCGATTTTAATGATACGCCTGTTTCGTTTACCTATAAAACTATCAGCCGCGGGATGCAGGATGCATTCCTGAAAACAAATGCCGGTTGGGGACGAACGCTCTCCTATTTGTCGCCCTCCCTGCGGATCGACTACATACTGGCGCAATCCCCCCTGAACATCCACAGCAGTAAGGTTTTTCACCCGGGGACATCTGAGCATTTTCCGGTGATGGCCTCTCTTTCATTGAAAAAAAACTAACTTTAGTACTTCAACAAAGTATGACGCGGTGCGCTTTTTAAGACTATTTACGAAAGGATTTTTTCTGATCATCAATTTCGCCGTGGTATTACTTTTCCTGGCAGCCTGTATGGCACCATATATTTCACCGGCGTGGTTCTGGCCCATCAGTTTTATTACGCTGGCGTTTCCCTTCCTGCTGGGCATACTGGTGATATTCCTGGTAGGATGGCTGTTTTTTAATTATCGTTATGCCTTGTTGTCGCTGATTGCCCTGCTGCTTGGTTGGAAATCCATCAGTGCTTTCGTGGCCTTTAAAATGCCTTCCGGCAATAAAGCGGCCACCGGCGCCAATACCCTTACCGTAATGAGCTACAATGTGAGCCAGTTTGGGCTATACCGCGAAAAAGACAGCAAATATAACCGGCAGGCTATGTTTGCGATGATTAAAAAACAAGAACTGGATATTGCCTGCTTCCAGGATTTTTATACCTCTGAAAAGAAAAATGATTTTAATAACCGGGAAGATATTTCCAGGGAAATGGAATTACCTTACCGTTACTTTTCCAGCGATTTTAACAGGGATGGCATGCAGCACTGGGGCTCCATTATTTACTCCCGCTTCCCTATTATTGCATCAGATAAAGTGAAAATGAGCGATGGGCCCAGAAGTGAAAGCCTTATCTATGCTGATATTGTGAAAAACCAGGACACCCTCCGGATCGTTAATATGCACCTGGAATCTTATCGGTTTAACGAAAAAGATTACTCTGCCATCCGGAAAATCAAAAACCAGGAAGACACGGGCCTGAAAGCGACTAAAAGCATTATCCAGAAAATGCGCGACGCATATATCCGCCGCAGTCAGCAAGCCGATATTGTGGGCAATTTTATCCGGCAAAGCCCATATCCTGTAATCGTGTGCGGCGATTTTAACGATACCCCGGCCTCCTATACCTACTTTACCATTAAAGGCGACCTCCAGGACGCTTTTCTGCAAAAAGGTTTCGGAATTGGCCGTACTTTTACAGGGCTTGCTCCTACCTTGCGTATTGACTACGTTTTTGTCAGTAACCATTTTAAGGTAAACAGCTTCCGGAAAATAAGCTCAGACCTGTCTGACCATTATCCTGTAATTACCAATCTTAGCCTGATCGGTAGCGGAAAAACAGCAGTAGAAGTAAATAAATAACTGTAACCAATTATGAAAATGTATAATATTTTTAGCGCTGACCGATGTTGTTGCCTGCTTATACCAGGAAAACAATTTTTATCTTTGCCATCCATCAATAAAAAATAAGATGTCAGCACTATTGACATCTGTCATTTACAGCATATGTCAGAACTAAGGATATATAATTCATTACACCGTCAGAAAGAAGTGTTTACACCTTTACACCCGGGCCATGTTGGTATGTATGTGTGCGGCCCTACCGTTTCCGGCGAATCACACCTCGGACATGCCCGCCCTTATATTACGTTTGATGTAGTATTCCGTTATTTACAACACCTGGGATATAAAGTACGCTACGTTCGCAATATTACCGACGCCGGGCACTTTGAAGAAGAAGGCCGCGCCGCGGAAGATAAAATTTCCAAGTTTGCCATACTGGAAAAACTGGAGCCCATGGAACTGGTACAGAAATACACCAACCTGTACCACTGGGCCATGCTGCAGTTTGGCTGCCTTGAACCCAGCATTGAGCCCACCGCTACCGGGCATATCATTGAGCAGATTGAAATGATCAAAACCATCATGGAAAAAGGCTATGCCTATGAAGTGGATGGCAGTGTATATTTCGATGTAAAAAAATACGCCGCCAGCTACGATTACGGTATCCTGAGCGGTCGCGTACTGGAAGATATGCTGGAAACCACCAGGGAACTGGAAGGCCAGGACGACAAACACAATAAAGCAGACTTTGCCCTCTGGAAAAAAGCGCCGCCGGAACATATTATGCGCTGGCCAAGCCCCTGGGGCGAGGGCTTTCCCGGATGGCATATTGAATGCTCGGCAATGAGCGCTAAATACCTGGGCAAACAATTCGATATTCATGGCGGTGGTATGGACCTCCAGTTCCCACATCATGAATGCGAAATTGCACAAAGTGAAATTGCGCACGGCGATATGATGGCCCGTTACTGGATGCACAATAACATGATCACCATCAACGGCCGTAAAATGGGTAAAGCTTATGGCAACACCATCAAGCTCACTGAAATGTTTTCCGGGGAAAATCCGCAGCTGGATAAGCCATACAGCCCCATGACCATCCGCTTCTTTGTTTTGCAGACACACTACCGCAGTACACTGGATTTCTCCAATGAAGCACTGCAGGCCGCAGAAAAAGGATTACAGCGCTTATGGGCTGCCTATGAAACCTTACAGAAGCTCAGCTATACCGGCGCCAATGGCCAGGGTATTAATGAAGAACTGGATAAGCAGGTGCGCCAGTGGTGCCTTGAATGCCCTGAGTTCATGAACGATGATTTCAATACTGCAAAGGTATTGGCCAACCTGTTTGAGCTTACACCGGTGATCAACTCACTGAAAGGCGGGCAGATAAAAATGCATGAAATAAGCGAAGATACTTTCCTGCTGCTGCAACAAACCTGGAAAACCTATCTCGTAGACATCCTCGGCATTCAACAGGAAGCCATTTCAGGGGAAGACAATAAACTGGATGGCGTATTGCGGATGCTGATTGAAATGAGGAAAGAAGCCAAAAGCCGCAAGGACTATGCTACTTCAGATAAAATCCGTAACGAACTGTTATCTGTAGGCATTCAGCTGAAAGATGAAAAAGACGGTACCGTTTCCTATAGTCTTCAATAAAATAAACATTCCGGAAGATAATGCGTAAAGCTCTAATTACGCTGACAGCGCTGGCCTTACTGGCCGGCGCCTGCCAGCAGAACAGTCAGACTACCGATAACACCAGCGACAGTACCGGCGCCAGCAAAGTGGCTAAGGTAGCTGTACCGGTACCCGTTTTCCAGGCAGATTCTGCATATGCATACACAGCAAAGCAGGTGAGCTTCGGACCCAGGATACCCAATACTCCCGCGCAGGAAAAATGCGCCAGCTGGCTGATCAGCAATTTCCGTCACTGGGCGGATACTGTATATGTACAGCGGACTACCGTTACCGGACCTAAAAATGAAAAACTGCCCTGCATCAATATCATCGCCAGTTTCAACCCGGCGGCAAAACAGCGCGTCCTACTGCTGGCTCACTGGGATACCCGTCCCTGGGCAGACGAAGACGCCTTTGATAAAACAAAAAAACTGGATGGTGCAGACGACGGCGCCAGCGGCGTGGCTGTACTAATGGAAGCCGCCCGGCAGTTTCAGAAACAAAAACCGGAGGCCGGAGTGGATATCCTGCTGGTAGATGTGGAAGATTACGGCGCTAAAAATGATGAAAATTCATTTTGCCTTGGTACCCAGTACTGGGCTAAAAACCCGCACATTCCCGGCTATAAAGCGAACTACGGCATCCTCCTGGATATGGTAGGCGGACGGGGCACCCAGTTCTATATGGAAGGCTCCTCCAAACAATATGCAGGCGCGCAAATGAAAATGTTCTGGGATGTAGCCAACCAGCTCGGTTATTCAGACCTGTTCCGGTATGAAAATAATGGCGCTTTCATCACGGATGATCATATTGCAGTAAATACCATCGCCAATATTCCTACATTCGATATCATCGCATTACAGGCCAACAACGACTTTGCTCCTCACTGGCATACCCAAAACGATAATATGGATGTGATTGACCGGAAAACACTGCAGGCAGTAGGACAAACACTGTTGCAGGTGATTTATACCCAGCCTTTCAGTTATTAATATCCGCCGTGGAAACAGTGGGTGAAAGATGATGTGACGTATTAACTTCATAAAAAACAGTTTATGCCCAGGTCAAAAAGCACCCCGGACATTACTCCGCTGCATTATGTGACACATCTCAGCAAGGATAAAAAACTTCAGAAAATAATCAGCGGCCCGTTAACGGAGCTGACTATACGAAAAAACATTTGCCTGAGGCTGATCGGTTCCATTATGAGCCAACAGCTATCCACCAAAGTGGCAGATGTGATTTACGCCCGGTTCCTGGCCCTCTATGGCGGTAAGGAGCCTACTGCCCAACAGGTACTGGATACTCCGGCCCCTATACTACGTGGCATTGGCTTATCCAATGCGAAGGTTACCTATGTGCATAACGTGGCGGCATTTGTGATCGCCGAAAAAGTAACCGATAGCAAACTGAAAAAAATGGGCAACGACGAAGTGATTGCCTACCTTACCCAAATAAAAGGCGTTGGCCGCTGGACAGTGGAAATGCTGCTGATGTTCTACCTGGGCCGCGAAGATGTATTTGCAATGGACGACTGGGGCCTGCAACAGGCAATAGTTAAGCTGTATAAACTGGACCGGGAAGACAAAAAAGCGTTCCGCAATAAACTGATCAGTATCACTGAAAAATGGTCGCCCTACCGGACCCATGCCTGCCGCTATTTATGGGCCTGGAAAGATAACACACCAGACAAATAACATTACATATACAGTGCGTAGCACGTTGGTAAATTTGTGTTATGAATGTGCAGGGAAGTTTTTTTAATGAAGAGGATGCCACGAAGATTTCATTACTAAATGGAGAGCTGGCTTATTATCCACAGTTTTTTAACGGGGAGGAAAGCAGTCGTTTTATGCAGGTTCTCCTGGAAACCACCAACTGGAAACAGGAATCCATGAAAATGTACGGCAAAAAAGTGCTGTTCCCCCGTTTGATGGCCTGGTATGGAGATGCTGCCACATCCTATAGTTTCTCCGGAAATGTTTTTCACCCGGAACCATGGACAGCTGCCTTGCTGCAGATACGCGACCGCATTACCCCCACCTGCGGCCAGTCGTTCAACAGCGTATTACTGAATCTCTACCGTAATGGCAATGATTCTATGGGCTGGCACGCAGACGATGAACCGGAACTGGGCCGCTACCCGGTTATTGCCTCGGTAAATTTTGGCGCGACCCGGCGCTTCCAGCTGCGTTATAAAAGTGAACACCAACGAAAGTATGAATTGTCGCTGCAACATGGCTCCCTCCTGGTTATGAAAGGACCCTTGCAGGAATACTGGGAGCACCAGGTCCCGAAAACCACTAAAGTATCAGACGGAAGAATTAACCTCACCTTCCGGTTTATCCACCCGTAAAGATGACATATACTATGAAAAACCTCGTATTATTAATCGGAAATGACATTAACAACATTTCCCGCGGCCAGAGCTGGAAAGACCTGCTGCAGGATATCATCACCTTTTGCCATGCAGGCGACTGTGTGGAATTGGACGACAAAAAACCATTTCCTCTCCTCTATGAAGAAATTTTTCTCACCGCCAGCAAAAATCATCGGATAAGAGAAAAAGACCTCAAATCATTTATTGCCATTAAAGCAGCAGAAATAAAAGCCAACCCGTTGCATGCCGCTATCCGTGATCTTAAGCCGGCACATATTCTGACCACCAACTACGAATTTACACTGGAAGGGCAGATACCGCTGGAAAACACCAGCATTATCAAGGAAAAATTTTATAGTATTTTCCGGAGATATGAAGTGGATGATATCCATTACTGGCATATTCATGGCGATTGTCTCAACCCGATGAGCATCAACCTGGGCTTTGAGCACTATGGAGGCCAGTTACAGCTGATGCGCAACTACGTAGTAAGCGGCACTGTGTACTCCTCCAAAGAAGTGCCCAAGCCCTCCCTGCTCCGGCGTATTCACGCCAAAGAGATATACTTCCACTCCTGGATAGATCTCTTCTTCACGGAAGATATACACATCTTCGGGCTGTCGCTCGATTTTGTTGAAACAGACCTCTGGTGGCTGCTGACCTACAGGGCACGGCAAAAATTTCATCACAAAAATGTTCCGGTGCCCAACCAGATCTTCTACTATATCCCGGAAGAATATGTGGCAGCCTCCAAATTTAAACTGGACCTGCTCACCGCTAATGATGTAACCATTGTAAGCCTGCCGGGTAAAGATAAACTGGCTTATTATGAATCTATTATCAGGCGGATAGGAAAAATACACCCAACCAGCCACCGTGCCGTTGGCAAATAATGACTGGCCCTTAAAGAGCGGACTGGCAGCGTTTTTGCAAAATGTGAATCATTCCTTCAAAAGAGACAACCTCATGACTCCTTTTGTTGTTAATCATTAAAATCTATATTTTATGTTATTCGCGTTAGCAATCACCCTCGCCACCACCTTTACGGGTCCGGTACAAAATAAGCAACAACCGGCCAAAACACAGGTCATCTATGTAAAAGAATCAAAGGAGCCCTGTACCGGGGTAGCTCCTATGGAGTGTTTGCAGATAAAAGGAGTAAATGATACAGACTGGTCAAACCTATATACCAATATCAGCGGTTTTAAGTATACACCCGGCTACCGGTACAAACTCCGCGTAAGAATTACACAAATAAAAAATCCGCCAGCCGATGGCTCCTCCCTGAAATATACGCTGACCAAAGTGCTGGAAAAAAAGAAGATCCGGAATGCGGGACTGTCTGCCGCTACAGGAAAGAAATGGGTATTGGTGAAAATGGATAACGAAGCAATTACTGATGGCGCTATCTGGATGGAATTTGACCCTGCCCAAAAGCGTATTCACGGCAAAAGTGGCTGCAATAGCATGATGGGCGCCTATACCTTGTCCGGCAACAGTATTACTTTTTCGAAAACTGCAGGTACCCTGATGGCTTGCCCCGACAGGGACATGATGCGCCGTGAAACCACCTTCATGAAACAACTGGGCGATCAGACATTCCAGTACACCATATCCGGACAAACTGTGAGCCTGCTTCAAAACGGTAATGCCATACTGCAATTCCGCCTGGAAGAAAAAAATGGCAACGCTTCCGGTAACACCGGTAATAATAACTGGGCCTCTGTTAGCAATAAAAAATGGACGCTGAAAATGATGAACGAAGGAGTGATCAGCAACTCCGGTATCTGGTTGCAGTTTGATGCCGCAAAAAAACGCTTCAGCGGCAAAGGCGGATGCAATAACATTTCCGGTGGCTATACCATCGCTGGCAATAAGATCACTTTCTCCCAGGCCATGAGCACCCGCATGATGTGCGGAGATGCAGATGTAATGCGCCGTGAATCGGATTTTCTGAAACAGCTCGGCGGACATACTTTCACCTATGCTGTGAACGGTGAAACCATCGATCTGCAGGAAAACGGCAAACCGGTGATGCAGTTCATCCTTGAAAGTAGTAGTAACGAAGAGCAGGGCGCCGCTTCAAATGATAAACAATGGGCTTTCATTGGCAGCAAAAAATGGAGCGTAATTAAACTAAACGATGTCACGTTGGATAACTCCGGCATCTGGCTGGAATTTGATACCCATCAAAAGCGTTTCCATGGTAAAGGCGGATGCAACAGCATTTCCGGGGGGTACAGCACCAACGGCGATGAAATTAAATTCACCAAGGGTATCAGTACCCGCATGGCTTGTATAGATGCAGATGTGATGCGCCGCGAAACAGAATTTCTGAAACTTATCGGTGATAATTCCTTCCGGTATGATGTGGCGGATCAAACACTCAATCTTTATAAAGACGGGAAAATTGTAGTCATGTTTGGCATGCAGGATAAAACACTATAATCTCCACACGGATACTCTTATAAATAAAAAAGCAGGAAAGAAATTTTCCTGCTTTTTTATTGTAATGCTATCGCCGCATATAACTGGTAGGGCTATCCCCTGCAAAGGCTTTGAACTCACGCGTCAGATGTGCATGATCATAAAATCCATTATCCAGTGCCAGTGATAACAAATGAGGGGCCGGCAGGCTTTCCAGCTGTTGCTTCAGATGTATGAACCGTACAATACGGGTAAATGTTTTAGGAGATACGCCGGATATCTGAAGGAAATGTCTTTCAAAATTGCGGGGGCTCATACAGGCATTCGCAGCTAATGCATTAATGGCAATATCTCCTTTTGCCTGCCTGATTAACGCAATACTGCTTTGCATTTTTTCGGAGATGATATTATGGACCGGCAGCCGCTGCAAAAGAAACGATTCCAGGCATTTCACTTTTGCCGCTACGCCCGCAGCTTTTAACAACAAAGGTTCCAGCGTTACATGCCATCCGGAAGCAACATCACACAAAGGCGCCTGTTCATCCGTAATTAATTGCAAAGGCATACCGGTGAATGCGTTCAATCCTCCGGGTTTGAAACGGATTCCTAACAAATAGGTGCCGGCATTGAGAACAGTATCCTGGTAAGTGGTCATAGTTCCCACAACAAAAGCATTACCAGGCAATACGCCCATCTCTCCATCAGTTGTTATAACATCTTCACTGATATTAAAAATAATATCCGCACAGGTATCCGGTAATATACGCTGTTGCATAAACGGTATACCGCCTGCTGTCCAGTAGGCGTCTACATATGAAGTCAATAGCGGATGTGGCCGGAACTCTTTATACATAGCATGTAAATTAAAATATTCTTACGAATTACGGTTCTATACACAGCTCCGCTAATGGAAGAAAATCTTCGCATTACTACTGTATATAAAACCGCAACCCGCAAGTTTAATTCATCACACTTATTTCGCTGCTACCAGCTTGGAATGATAAGCAAACAACATGGCGTTGGATACATTATCTCCTACCGCAACTACTACCGGTACGGTGCCGGCCTTTTGCGCAGGAACCTGTACCAGTAAGGAATTGGCATCTGCGCGCAGGATCTGCGCAGGTACGTTGCCAAAGCTTACTTTGTTCAGGTGCTTATCTTCACTAAATCCATGTCCTTTAATCAGGACAAAATTTCCTGCATATCCTTCTACAGTTACTACTTCAGCGGTATTTTCTGTGGGATTCGGGGAACAAGCCGTCATGGCTGTAATTAACAGCATAAAAGCTGTCACAAACAATTTAAACTGTGTCATCTTAATTTTTTTTGGGGGGTCACAACCCTGTTACAAATAATTCACCGGGGTTAACACTATTGCAATTGCAACTCTTATCGGCAACAGTATATATTCGGTATACAAACGGACGCAAATTTACAATCATTCCTTCAATAAAAAAAACAAACGCATAAAAAATACGTAGAATTACGTAAACGGGCATACGATAATTCATGCGGGCATATGCAGTACAGATATCTATTGTGAACATTCAGCTTCCGTATAGCTGCAGTGGCCAAATCCTTCTAACATCCATCTGGCGCACCATATTTCCTACACCTGTTTGTGCTTTTATTTTTCTGCGTGAGCAATGCCACATGTGATATTTTGCACTGGTAAATAAGCCAACGCTCGAGCTTTACATACGGTCCCACACCGGCGCCCTTTCTTCCGGTAAAAACATTGCCCGTTTACCAGATACCCAACACTTTCCACCATCCACCGCCGATGCCTATCCAAATAAGGATAAGCACGATACTCAGTATGAACCCGCATTTCCACCAGTCCTTCAGATCTACATAAGTACTTCCGAAAAATACCGGCGCAGGTCCGTGACCGTAATGAGTAAGTGTACCGAAGATTCCGCCGCAGTAACCCAGCGCCAATGCGAGCAACGTGCCAGGTATGCCTACAGAAATACCCACTCCTAAGAAGGCGGAATACATGGCCGCTACATGCGCCGTTGCACTGGCGAAAATGTAGTGGCTGTAAAAATATACCAACACGATGATCGGAAAAGCTACTGTCCATTTCATACCCCCTACCTGCTGTTTGATCAGTTCACTGAACCATGGAATGAACCCAAGACTGTTCAGGAAGCTGGCCATCATTACCAGTGCAGAAAACCACACAATAGTGTCCCATGCGCCTTTCTCTGACTTCACATCCTCCCAGGTAAGCACCCGTGAGATGAGCAGGAATACCAGCCCTATCAAAGCAGTAGTGGTAGCATCTACACCAAAAAGATCTCCTGTTATCCACAATCCCAGCAGGATCACAAACGCCAGCAGCATAAGCCATTCATTGATATGCACCGGCCCCATCTCCTTCAGTTTTTCAGATGCCATGGCCGGTGCGTCACCAGTGGATTTCAGCTCAGGAGGATAGATCTTATACAGTATCCACGGCACCACAATAATGGAAATTAAAGCCGGTAACGCGGCTGCGGTAAACCACGACATCCAGGTAATATCGATTCCAAGGTTTTTTGCAAACTTCTGGCACATGGGATTACTCGCCGTACCCGTTAAGAACAGGGAAGACGTAATAAGGTTCATATTATAGCTGTTCAAAGTAAGATAACCACCCAGCTTACGGTGTGTGGCCGGATCTTCCGGTACGGAACCAAAATTAATGGCCATAGATTTCATGATCGGATAAATAATACCCCCGCCCCTGGCAGTGTTACTTGGTACCGCCGGCGCCAACACCAGGTCCGCCAACCCCAACCCGTAAGCCAGTCCCAACGGACTTCGGCCAAAAACCCTGACAAACAGGTAAGCAATACGTTTTCCCAATCCTGTTTTAATAAATCCACGTGCTATAAAAAAAGAGATCCCGATCAGCCAGATCACTTTATCTCCAAAGCTGCTAAGCGCCAGGGTAATGGATTTCGCCGGATCTCCGGGTGCCAGCACTCCTGTAACCGCCACCAGCGTAATAGCTAATACCGACATGGTGCCCATGCTTGCCGCTTTCATGATAATGCCCACAATAGTGGCAAGGAAAATGGCCAGGAGGTGCCAGGCCTCCGGCTTCACACCCTCCGGCGCCGGTATAAACCAGATCAGCAAACCTACTGCGAGCGTAATTAACAACTGTGGATACTTGATCTCCTTCATATAAACTCGTGTTTATTAAAACCTGCATTGCACCTGCACAATCAACAGGTTGCTGTTATGCGTTTTTGTTCCCGGGATGTCTTTATTGTATTGGTCTATCTGCATTCCCAGCTGTATCCGGCCACCGTAATCTTTCAGGAAAGCCAGGCTGACCATGGGAATATAGGATTGCCGGATAGCGCCATCGTGTTTTTTATCTTCATCAAAATATTCGTAGCGCATGGAAAACTCTATAGACGTGAGTTTATGATAATTGATCTTGTACCGGAAATTAGGAAGGATATATACTCCATCCATTATATACCGGCTTACGCTTCCCTTACTGCGGGTACTGTCTGGCAGGGAATAATAAAGTTGGTGGTTATTTCCCTGTTTGTATTCCGACTGCAGCTGCAGGTCCCACTTGGGCGCCAGTGGTATCACCCCGCTTACATCTACTCCCAACGCATATACGCCTTGTCGTTTTACAGCACCCAGGCCTCCGTTCAATCCCAGCGAAAGTTTATTCATATTCCCGAATTCCAGCCTGGCAGTTCCAAGTTTGCCATTATCGTTGTCCGATACCTGGTTGCGGTTGTTCCCGTTCACCACTGAAACGGCATACTTCATGGGCACTTTACTATCTTTGTTAAATGAACCGAACATAGACACGCCAATCTGGAAGCTTTGCCATCCGTTACTGCCAAACGCGTAATATTGATTAGAAAAATCCATCGACTGGATAATATCTACCGGGTAAAGATCTTCCAGGCCGAAAGAAGGCCTGAACTGCCCAACGGTGAAATTCACCGCATCGTTCCAACGGTATGAGATGTATGCGTTTTCAAGGACCTTGCCTTTGGTATCTCCCGAAAACTCCGCCAGGTTGATCAACACCGCTGCCGTAAAACGGTCGCTAACCTGGGCCTTGGCCTGCAAACGGGCCCGTTTGATACTGAAACTGTTCCTTACTACCTCTTCTGCATCCGGCTGATACATCCCGTTCACATCCACATCCCGCACCAGCGAAGCGGTGTACCTTGCCTGGAAAACACCCCCGAAAGAAATCTTCTTTATAAAACCGGTAATTTTTTCAAGGGTTGTATCACGGGCAGTGGAATCTGCCGGTGGCCGTGCAGGAAAAAAAACGTATGCCCTTGCAGATGAGGAGAAAAGAAAAAACAGGGCGACAGAGAATAGGATTCGTTTATACATGCACAGTTATTATTAGATGTTGGAAACAACATACCGGGATAACACCGTGTAACAAAAAAAGTTGCAGCATAACAAGCATAAAAAAACCGCACCGGCGCGCCGGTACGGTTTTTTTATGCTCAAATGATTACAACCGGCTTATTTCACCAGCTTCAGCTCATTAATAATATTTTTTGCTCCGCCTAGTTTATCGATACACCACAGTACATAGCGTACATCCACACAGATAGTACGATTGTACTCGGAATCGAACTGGATCTTATGGCTCAGGGCTTCGTAGTTGCCATCAAAAGCAAGACCAATCAATTCACCATTGGCATTGATAACAGGGGATCCGGAGTTTCCGCCGGTAATATCGTTGGTAGTGATAAAGCCTACTACAATATCATTCCGTTTAGCATCTTTATACTGACCAAAATCTTTCTTATTATACAGGTCAATATAATTTTCGGGCAGGTCAAATTCGTAATCACCGGGCACATATTTCTCTATCACGCCTTTCATAGTGGTTACATAGTCGTAATGCACGGCATCACGGGGAGAATATGGTTTTACCTGGCCATAAGACAAGCGCATGGTAAAGTTAGCATCAGGATACCTGTTGGCGTTAGGGCTCATTTGCATAACGCCTTTGAGATAAACGCGGCCCAGGTCATTGATTTTAGTATTGAACTGGTTGTATAACGGCAGGTATTTGCTTACATAATTTTTGATAAATGCGCTGGCATAGGCAAATACAGGATCGTTCTGCAGCGTTACCGCATCAGGGTTGGCCACAAATGCGTTCCATTTTGCATCATCAAAAATAAAGGTATTGGCCATTAGGGAAGCTGCCCAGGTATTGTAGGTTTTATCTTCATCCAGACTACCATATTTTGCTTTCAGTGCATCATAAAAACCAATGGGTTGCTGATCTTTGGAGATGTCTGTATAATACATGTGGCAGGTAGCTGCCAGAATTTTCTGATCGCTTGGTTTGTTTTCGCTTTCAATAAATGCTTTACGTGCTTTATCAGCTGCTTCAACTGCCTGTTTAACGGCGTCTTTAGCGGCGCCGGGAGTTACCAGCGCTCTTTCCACTCCTGTTAATGAAGCTGCAAAAGACGCTACCGGTGAACCCAGGATGCCTTCATTCAGGTAAGTGCGTTGTTTTGCGTAAGGTGCCCATGCTTTATATGCAGCTTCGTAATCAGAAAGTACATTCGCAAATTCAGGTTTGTCCTGTGCCCATTTGGCAAAGGCAGCTTCCTGTTTTTGTTTATCGGCCAGTACGCCGTGTTTTTCCAGCTGTTTGGTTTCGCCGTCAAAAAATTTCCAGTAGTTGGCGATGCCGGCGTAGGAAGAAGCCAGCTGCAGTTTTACGGCAGGATCTTTCTTCATCTGTTCAAACATGGCTTTCAGTCTTACGTCGCGGAGATTTACCACAGAAGGATTTTCAACGGATGTTTTCAGCTTTACGCCATAAGAGGTTTCATAACGGTTGGTTCCGCCGGGGTAACCGAATATCATGGCGTAATCATTTTCCTTTACGCCTTTGATGGATACAGGCAGAAAATGCTTCGGTTTTAAAGGCACATTATCAGCGGCATAGGGAGCTGGCTTTCCATCCTTACCGGTATATACGCGGAAGATGGAAAAGTCGCCGGTGTGGCGGGGCCACTCCCAGTTGTCAGTATCGCCGCCAAATTTACCTACGCTTTCAGGAGGCGTACCTACCAGGCGGATATCTTTATAGCGTTCATATACAAACAGGAGATACTGGTTGCCTTTGAACATGGGCACTACTTTCGCTTCGTAGCCGGTGTTGGCAATGGCTTTAGAGATAATATCGCTGTATGCCTGTTGTTCTTTCTGGGCCCTTTCAGCGCCGTTAAGTCCTTTCAGGGCTTCTTCCACCTGTTTGCTCACATCTTCCACCCTAACCAGGAACTGAACAGAGAGTTGGGAAGACGCAATTTCTTCCTGTTTGTTTTTTGCGTAGAAACCGTTCTTCAGGTAGTTATGCTCTACAGAGCTGGCTGCGGCAATAGCGCCGTAACCACAGTGGTGGTTGGTAAAAATAAGGCCTTCGTTACTTACAATTTCACCGGTACAGCCACCGCCAAAAATAACGATAGCGTCTTTCAGGGATGCTTTATTAATGCTGTACAACTGTTCCTTAGTCAGCTTCAATCCTTTCTTCACCATGTCGTTGTACGTTTGCTGCCCCAATAAATAAGGCAACCACATGCCCTCATCTGCTTTAGCCCATTTGATACTTACGCCAAGCAGTAAGAGCAAAACCAGTAATTTTTTTCTCATATTAAGTCAGGTTTTGTTTTTAAGGACCTCAAACCTAGCTATTTTTTTGTTACCGGGCGCAGGTATAAGGACCAATGGTGGCTGAATATCTGATAAATATTAAAATATGATACGTGAGCGAACAAAAAACTGGAATATGTTTTGATAAAGGGGTACAGCCGGAAGGCTGTGCCAGTATTTAAAAAAAATCAAAAAAATCGTCGGAACATGAAAAGAGTATTCTTACTGGCGGGCATTGCCGCTTTATTTGCCTGTAACGAGAGTAGCACCCAACAGGAAAAGAAAGAAGAAATCAGGGAAGAATTGAAGGAAGCCGGACAGGATATTAAATCTGCTGCCAGCAGTACGGGAGACTATCTGTCTGAACAAAAGAAGCAGGCAGAAGATGCTATCCGGGAGCGTATTAATGAAATTGACAAGACTACGGAAGAATTAAAAAAGGACGGGGATGAAAAAAGTGCAGCCGCCCGCAAAAAACTGGAAGCGCTGAAAATACAGATGAATAGAAAGCTGGAAGATATAAAGAACAGCAGCGCCGACAAATGGGATAGCACCCGTGCAGCCGCCGATCAACTGATGAAAAAATCCGATAAGGAGTGGACAGATTTCAAACAGGATTTTAAGGATCTCTTTAAGAAAGATTAAAAGAAGGCTGCGGTATTACTTCAAAATTCCACAATCCTTGTTCCTTGAACATTAATCTTGTAATTTTACCCGGCTTAATAGATTTGGATTTGCTACTTTCTTACTATCAGGAATTATTAACAGAAGCCGGCTGTGATGAAGCCGGAAGGGGATGCCTGGCGGGTCCTGTATTTGCGGCAGCAGTAATCCTGCCCAAAAAATTCAGGCACCCGATGCTGAACGATTCCAAGCAGTTGAAAGCCACCGAACGGGAGAAACTAAGAAAGGTGATTGAAAAAAAAGCAGTATGTTATGCCGTGGCAAGTGTGGATAATGTGGAAATAGACAAGATAAATATACTAAAGGCTTCTTTCAAAGCCATGCATCTGGCATTGGAGAAGCTGACGCAGCAACCGGAGTTTATACTGGTAGATGGTAACCGTTTTTATGCCTATGGCAATACGCCGCACGCCTGTATTATTCAGGGCGACGGCATATACGCCTCTATAGCGGCAGCCTCTATTCTGGCCAAAACCTATCGTGATGAATATATGCAGCAGTTACATGCTACCTATCCACACTTTGGCTGGAATGAGAATAAAGGGTATCCTACCAAGCAACACCGGGATGCCATCCGGGAATTTGGCGACACGCCATTTCACCGTAAAACATTCCGTTTGTTGCCGGAGCAGCTGGAACTGGATTTATAGCCATTAACCCTTAATGGGTTATCTAAAGGCTAAATACGTGCAGCGGGGCGCTCTGTTAACCTTATACTTATTAATTTTGCCCTGACAGGGAATAATTATGTTAAAGCAGACACAACAGCAGAAATTATTACAGAAACTCTCACCTCAGCAAATTCAGCTCATGAAATTGCTGCAGGTACCTACTGTGAACCTGGAAGAAAGGATCAAGGAAGAGCTGGAGGAAAACCCAGCGCTGGAATATGGGGAAGAAGCAGGAGAAGATGAGTTCAAAGAACAGGAAGAATACGAAACACCGGCAGAAGAAGATGAATTTGAGCCAGATGGCAGTGAAAACGAGTACGATAATATAGATATTTCTGAATATGTAAGTGAGGGCGACGATGATGTGGCAGATTACAAACTGCGGGATGATAACTATCCCGATCCGGATGAAAGCAATAAAACCATCCCGATCCGGGTGGAAACCTCTTTCCATGAACATTTATTAAGCCAGCTGGGCATGCTGGAGCTGGACGACCACCAGAATGCCATTGCCGAACATATCATTGGCAGCATTGATGATGACGGCTACCTGCGCAGGGAAATCAGCTCCATGGTAGATGACCTCTCCTTTTCACAGAATATAGACACCACCGAAGAAGAGATCAGCGCCCTCATAAAAAAGATACAGGATTTTGATCCGGCGGGCGTTTGCGCCACTGATCTGAAGGAATGTCTGCTACTGCAGCTGAAACGTAAATCACAGGATGATCCCGGTGTACACAATGCCTATCTCATCCTGGAAAACTACTTCGACGAATTTACCAAGAAGCATTACGAAAAGATCCAGAAAGCATTAAGTCTTTCTGATGAAGGCCTGAAAGAAGCCATCACCCAGATTATCCGTCTTACGCCTAAGCCAGGCGGCAATTTCGCCACACTGAATAAGGCAGAAAGCTACGTATTACCAGACTTCTTTATTTTAAATAATGCCGGTAAACTGGAACTTACGCTCAATTCGCGCAATGCGCCCGACCTGCGGATCTCCGGGGGTTACCGTGAAATGCTGAAAGAATATGACCGGGGCGATAAAAAAGACAAGCGCCAGAAAGAAGCCGTATTGTTTATCAAACAGAAAATAGATGCTGCCAAATGGTTTATAGATGCCATCAAGCAGCGGCAACATACTTTGTTATCCACTATGGAGTCTATTATGGACTACCAACGCGAATTTTTTCTTACGGGAGATGAAACTACCATGAAGCCTATGATCCTGAAAGATATCGCGGATCGCACACAACTGGATATTTCCACCGTAAGCCGGGTAGCCAACAGCAAATATGTACAAACCGAGTTCGGTACCTTCAAACTGAAGTTCTTCTTCTCCGAATCCCTGTCTACCGACAGCGGCGAGGAAGTATCTACCAGGGAGGTAAAGAAGATCCTGTCGGACCTCATTGAAGCGGAAAACAAACGTAAGCCGCTCAGCGATGAGAATCTCACAAAAATGCTACAGGATAAAGGATACAACATTGCCCGCCGCACAGTGGCCAAGTACAGGGAACAGCTCAATATCCCCGTAGCCCGTTTACGTAAAGAATTATAAGCACCATACCATGCAAGAACAAGCAGTTTTAGACCGGAACGGAAATCTACGTTTGGAGCCGGAGTTTCCAAAGGCAATGAAATCCCTGGCACTGGTCATTTCCTACCTCTCTCATCCGCTGTTCATTCCCCTGCTGGTAACCTTCCTGATCCTTGAATCCATCCCGGAATATATGGTGGCGTTCAAGCCATTAAGCAAAAGATTCGATTTCGACATGCTTTATTTCAGGGTGGCTATTATCAGTATCGGGTTTCCCATACTTACCCTTTTACTGGCGAAGGCGCTGAAATTTGTGTCTTCTGTTCATATGAAAACCCAGCGCGACCGCATCATTCCATATGTGGCAATGATCACTTATTATTTCTGGGCCTTCTATACTTTTCAACAGGAAGGCCGGGCGCCGAAGTTCTATACCGCGTTTTTCCTGGGGGTATTCATCAGTGTTTCCATCTCCTTTATTACCAATAACTTCATAAAAACCAGTATGCATACGGTAGGTTGGGGCGGCGTAATCGGGCTCTTACTTTCACTGATGTGGGGAATGCATATGAATGTATCTGTACCGCTGGTGATCACTTTCTTTGTGGCCGGAATTGTGGCTACCTCCCGCCTGGTGCTGGAAGCACATGAGCCACGGGAAATTTATATCGGTTTCCTGATTGGCATTATTTCACAGCTGGCTGCGTGCTGGATACTTGTAAAATAAGCGCTTCACCATTCTATCCCTGCTCCCTGCCGGTAAAACTGAACAAGTCAGCTACCAGCCAGGGATCAGGGAAAACAACATATAGAATGGCGATAAAAGACTTTTGGGGTTTAACCTCTGACCACATCACTGTTCCTTCTTCACATGGATGCAAGGCCGTAAGGCAGGCTAACAAACAACTTTAACAAACAGTAGGGGATTAACTTCAACAACTAAACTTGACAATACAAAAGTGAAACTTTCCCGGCTGATACTCAAGCGTAGAACTACGCTTTTTAAAAAAGCAGTAGAATTCTCACTTCCCCCGGTTAATTATTTTTTTGAGGCTTTGTTGTTACGCATATTCAATGCGTAAAGGTGTTGCATCTTTGTTATGTCATTGCGGGGTTAATCCTTAAATAAAACTTTGACAGGCAGTTCTTGAACAGCACGGAAAAGATTACTATTTAATTTAGCAAATAAAATAAAATGCTAAAAAATTTAGGAAAATATAAAATTAGGTCATAACTTAGCAATCCAATTAAGTTGCTTTCTAATTGTGATCAGCTATCTTTTAAATTTGTAAAAACATTACTTATATGTCTACAGCCAATGCAGAAAAACTGAAGGCCCTGCGCCTCACAATGGACAAGATTGAGAAAGATTTCGGTAAGGGATCTGTGATGATGATGGGAGAAAAAGCAGAAGCGCCAATGGAGATTATTTCCACGGGTTCCCTGGGTCTTGATATAGCACTTGGAATTGGTGGTTTACCGAAAGGAAGGATCATTGAAATATACGGACCTGAGTCTTCCGGTAAAACAACCATCGCCATACATACAATTGCGGAAGCACAGAAAAAAGGTGGCATTTGCGCCATTGTAGATGCGGAACATGCTTTTGACAGCAGTTACGCAAGAAGATTGGGAGTTGACGTGGATTCCCTGTTGATTTCACAACCAGATCATGGTGAGCAGGCACTGGAAATAGCAGACCGCCTGATCCTTTCCGGGGCAGTGGATGTAGTCGTAATTGACTCTGTTGCTGCACTGGTACCCAAAAGTGAACTGGAAGGAGAAATGGGTGAAAGCAAAATGGGATTACAAGCCCGTTTGATGTCACAGGCGCTGCGTAAATTAACAGCCACTATCTCCAAAACAAATTGCTGTTGCATTTTCATTAACCAGTTGCGTGAAAAGATAGGTGTTATGTTTGGTAACCCTGAAACCACCACCGGTGGTAATGCGTTGAAATTCTACGCATCCGTAAGGCTGGATATCCGCCGCATGAGCCAGATTAAAGATGGTGATGAAGCCGTAGGTAACCGCGTAAAAGTCAAAGTGGTGAAAAATAAAGTAGCCCCTCCCTTCCGCCAGGCAGAATTCGATATCGTTTATGGTCAGGGTATCTCTAAAACAGGTGAGATCATTGATATGGGTGTTGAATATGGAGTTGTTCAGAAAAGCGGTAGCTGGTTCAGCTATGATTCCAATAAATTAGGCCAGGGCCGTGATGCAGTTAAACAACTGCTGAACGATAACCCTGAACTGGCAGCAGAAATCGAAGCAAAGATTAAAGTGAAGATCCAGGAAAAACAGGATGCCGCTTAATATTGATGGGGTTGAATTGAATAAGTATTGAATCAGCACTTAGTCTCAGAATATATATAGAAGTTAGTTTTAGTTTTAGTAAGCATTGGGTTAGTATGCACATCCCTGCCTTATCCTGGGCGGGGATTTTTTTTGTCTTCATGCAACAAAAACATTTATCACAGCAAGGGTAAAATGGCGCCAGTACTTCAAAAGATTATCAGTAGAATGTTATCGCCTAAACGCTGAACTGGTAAGCATAAAACCAGAAAGCATTCCAAAACAAAAACCGCCCCGTAAAACGGAGCGGTCTTGCTTTTTTCACCAATTATCTTACAAACAAAGGCAATTAAGCTTCTGCTTTCATGCTTTTAGCTGTTCTCTTACGTTCTTCCTCATCCAGTATTACTTTACGCATACGAATAAAGTTAGGCGTAACCTCTATACACTCATCATGCTGGATGTACTCCATACATTCTTCCAGTGTCATCAGTATTTTAGGTGCAATGTTGGCAGCTCCGTCAGTTCCGCTTGCGCGCATGTTGGTCAGTTTCTTGCCTTCATTAGGGTTCACCACCAGGTCGCCTGGTTTATTGGTTTCACCAATGATCATACCCTTGTATACTTCTTCTCCCGGATCAACAAAGAAAGAGCCTCTATCCTGCAGCTTGTCAAGAGAATAACCGGTAGTAGTACCAGCTTCCTTGGCAATCAATACACCATTATTACGGCCAGGGATAGCGCCTTTCCATGGTTTGTAATCATTAAAGCGGTGTGCCATTACTGCTTCACCAGCGGTAGCTGTGAGCATCTGTGTACGCAAACCGATCAAACCACGGGAAGGAATCTCAAACTCCAGGTGCTGCATTTCACCTTTAGTTTCCATGATCAGCATCTCACCTTTACGACGGGTTACCAGATCAATTACCTTGCTGGCAAAGTCTTGCGGCACGTCTACCACCAGGGTTTCGTATGGCTCGCATTTTTTACCGTCTATCAACTTCACAATTACCTGTGGCTGACCAACTGTTAACTCATAACCCTCACGACGCATGGTTTCAATCAATACACCTAAATGCAGGATACCACGACCATACACCATGAAACTATCTGCACTGTCAGAATCCATCACGCGAAGCGCCAGGTTCTTCTCAGTTTCTTTCATTAAACGATCACGCAGGTGACGGGAAGTAACAAACTTACCGTCTTTACCAAAGAACGGAGAGTTGTTAATACCAAACAACATGTTCATGGTAGGCTCATCCACACTGATAATAGGCAGCGCTTCAGGGGCTTCTGCATCAGCAATGGTGTCACCAATGTTAAAACCTTCAATACCCACTACCGCGCAGATATCGCCGGCAAATACTTTATTTACCTTTCTTTTACCCAACGCCTCAAAAATATACAGCTCACGCACCTTCTGTTTCTTGCTGGTACCGTCTGTCTGCATCAAAGTAACCCATTGTCCTTCTTCAATAGAAGCACGGGCCACTTTACCTACCGCAATACGGCCAAGGAAAGAAGAGTAATCCAGTGAAGTGATCTGCATCTGCAGGTTACCTTCCGGAGTCTGGGGCTGCGGAACATGTTCCAGGATACCATCCATCAACGGAGAAATATCTTCGCATGGCTCTAATGAACTGTTGAACCAGCCATTTTTACCAGAGCCATAAAATGTCGGGAAGTTCAGTTGTTCTTCTGTTGCATCCAGGTTAAAGAACAATTCAAAAACTGCATCATGTACTTCATCAGGACGACAGTTAGCCTTATCTACCTTGTTGATAACAACAATAGGTTTCAGATTCAGCTGTAAAGCCTTCTGTAACACAAAACGGGTTTGCGGCATCGGACCTTCAAAAGCATCCACCAGCAGGATCACACCATCAGCCATTTTCAATACCCTTTCTACCTCACCACCAAAGTCGGCGTGGCCCGGAGTATCAATCACATTGATTTTGGTTCCCTTGTATTCAACAGAAGCGTTCTTGCTGAATATGGTGATACCACGTTCTCTTTCAAGATCGTTACTATCCATGATCAGTTCACCTGACTCCTGGTTAGCCCGGAATACATTAGCCTGATGAAGGATTTTGTCAACCAAGGTAGTTTTACCATGGTCTACGTGTGCAATAATTGCGATATTACGAATGTTCATATACTTATATCTTTAGCTATCAGCCATTAACCAAATTTTCGCTAATAGCTACAAAAAGAAGGCGCAAAGGTACGAAAACATAGCGAGAATGAGGGTATCACGTTTTAAATAAATGTAATCATTTGGTCAGGTTAAG
>NZ_DATCRD010000052.1:0-29501 GCF_036569185.1 Chitinophaga sp. | reverse complement strand
GTTACCATTACCGCGGTAACCGCCGGTGTTCCTTACTGCTTACCTGCATCCGCAGCCTGCCAGATGGCTTTAATGGTGGCTTCATCGTTCATCCCGTCCGGGCATTGCGCGGAACGGGTATTGGCCCGGTACTTTAATCTTGGTTTTTTCCTGCCTAAGGTAACCACTCTTGTTACCGGCATTTGTAAATGACCATTAGCGTCATGGCTGGCCACCCATTGGTGGGCGTATCGCAGCCAGTTGTTGCGGTATTGTTCCGGCTGCTGGTAAAACCAGCTGATCTCATCAAAGCCCCAGGGGTAAATGGTAGTGGTGTCCGGCACACCGGGATGGTTGCTGATACCAAAATTATCCAACTCCACCAGGTAAGGCATAGCCGCGGCTTTCCAGCCACTGGGTGTAATACCGCCCTTGCTTCTCCCGAAAAGCGCATCTGTAAAACCCATCTCTAAAATGCCTTCCTGTGGCCGTTCCGGCACCGATTTGATCCGCAGCGGGAAGGAATTGAAATCCAGCAGGCTTTTGCCATTGGCCACCATGCCGCCGGAAGGCGTATGGGCATCCAGCAATACCCAATGATGACGGGTATGCGTTTTTGCATAGGCCCGGATTTTTTCCAGGAAGGCGGCCCACTCCGTGAGCTGTGGATCTTCCATGCCTATCAGGGCAATCTGGCCAAGATGGAGGGCTTCACATCCTACCTCCATATAGGTGCCGGCCAGGAACATAAACCAGAGGCGGGTTTCCACGCGGGTAATATCGGGTACGCTGTTGCCTTTGCTCCAGTGATCCACCAGCTTTCCTTTGATGTTCAGCATATCGGCATAACGGAAATGCCGGTTTTCCGGAGCCAGTCCCAGCGCCTTGAAGGTCCATGCAGGAATGGGAATAGTATTTACCTGTTCGCTGATCTGTTCAAAAAGGGCTGCCTGGAAAATGACGTCCGGGTCATTTTTCTGTACCTCCTTTACCAGTCGCTTCGCATTGTCGAGATAATCTTTGTTGTTCAGCACCGCTTCTCCTCCCCAGCGGTAAATGGCACGGCCAATAAACTTCGCCCCGGTGTTGCTGATCAGGCGGATATCGTCTTCCTTGTTCGGGTAAGGCGCATCAGAAGCATAGGGATCTACCGCCAGGAATTCGGTCATGGTAACTGCATGATCCAGGTAATGTTCCAGCACGGGCCGGGAGATGCCTTTTTCATCGAAAGACCAGGATTGGGCGCAGGCTGTAGCGGCCCACAAACTGATACCTGCGGTCAGCCATGCTGCCGCCGGACGCTGAGTGAATAGTGACATGTCGTGGAATAAATTTTCCGGACAAGATACCTTTTTTTGCCTGCTACAGATAACATTTTTGGTGGAGTGGCGCAATTGTTTTTATATTGAGGCCGTTAAACGAGCCAGCCAACATATGAGATCACTGCCGGATATTTTTCCAGTTTTGTTTACACCCCGTCTTCACCTGGTTGAAATTGAACATTTGCATCAGCCGGACCTGTTTTACCTGCTGACAGATAAGAGGGTTACCCGCTACTATCACGTTATTCCATTGAATGAAGTAGCAGATGTTCGTCCTGTTATTGATCTTTTCAGGAAACGTTTTAACGATAAAGAAGGTATCCGCTGGGGCATTGCCCTGGAAAATAAAACAGAGCTGATCGGGTTTATCGGTTTCAATAATTATGAAACTGCAGATACAGTGCCCCTGGTATTTGCACTGGTGCAGGAGTATTGGGGGAAAGGCTATATGGCCGAGGCTATTGAGGCGGTGGTGCAATATATTTTTACTGCACTGGAGGCGAAAAAAGTGGTGGCTGATTTATTGCCCGGTAATGTAGCGTCGGAAAGGGTATTGGTAAAAACAGGATTCCATCATGAAGGGCTGGTAGCCGGCGGCATGGTGTGGGACAATAAAAGTTATGATGTGAACCGTTATGTCCGGCAGCCCAACCTGTAAGTACCCCTACCATTCAGGGCATAAAAATGCCACATCCTTTAAAAGGAAGAGTAAAGATACTTACAGCAGGATTAAGCTTTTTTAGCGGCGGCTTTCTTGGGAGCAGCTTTCTTTGGCGTCACTTTTTTGCCGGCGGCTTTGGGAGTGTTGGCTTTGGGAGCGGTTGCTTTTTTGGCAGCAGCTTTTTTCTTAGGCTTTGCAGGGTCTTTCTGTTTATCCGTTAGTCCTGCGGTCATCGCTTTAGCGGCTTTTTTTACATTCCTGAGAAATTTCTTTTCTCCCAGCTTCTCTTTTAAATCGCTCAGCGCATTCAATACGGCGGCTACTTTTGCACCGGCTTCTTTTTTGAGATGCTTGCCGGTTGGTTTACTCGAATCAGTCATGGAGCATTATGTTATTTAGGAAAATGTTTATATTCAAAATTAACAATTAAATAATATTGGCAATGTTAAGTTTTATAAACCTATGATTCATAAAGAATATTCTGATCTTAATGAAACTGATTTCGGCTATAAATTTGCTATATTGGGGTAGGCTGCCTTCCTTGTGTCGGAGCTTGTTATTGTTTTAACCATAGGGGTATGGGTTCCAGAGATGTTATTATTATAGGAGGAGGCCTGTCGGGCCTCACCAGTGCTATTCATTTATCGAAAGCAGGATTACAGGTAACCGTAATCGAGAAAAGCAAATATCCTTCACACAAAGTCTGTGGAGAGTATGTTTCCAATGAAGTATTACCATATCTGCAGTCGCTCGATGCAGATCCCGCGGTATTACAGCCTTCACGGATCAACCGGTTAATTATTTCAGACCATTACGGGAAAACGCTGGAAACGCCGCTTCCATTGGGAGGTTTTGGGGTAAGCCGTTACACGTTCGACCAGTTCCTCATGCAAAAGATGATCGCCAATGGTGTGGAGTTAATTGAAGATACGGTGACCAACGTGTTTTTTGAAAACGACCGTTTTTTCATTGACACCAACAGCTATGGTGTTTTTTCCGCACCCGTGGTGCTGGGAGCTTATGGCAAAAGAGCGGCGCTCGACGGGAAACTTTCCCGTCCTTTCTTCAATGAAAAATCACCCTGGCTGGCAGTAAAATCACATTACCGTGGCAGCTTCCCCGCCGATATGGTGGGTCTTCATAATTTCGACGGAGGTTATTGCGGGGTATCAAAAGTGGAAGATGATATTTTGAACATCTGCTACCTGGTGAGCTATGAGAGCTTTAAAAATTTTAAGCAGATAGAATCGCACCGGGAACAGGTGTTGTACCGCAACCATCATTTAAAGGATATTTTTGAAAACAGCACGCCGTTGTTCGATAAACCTTTAACCATCAGCCAGGTGTCTTTTACTGATAAGGAAAAAGTATTGAATCATATCCTGATGATCGGCGATACTGCCGGTCTTATTCATCCGTTGTGCGGCAATGGTATGGCAATGGCCATACAAAGCGCACAGATAGCGGCAGAAAAAGTGCTGGCGTATTTTGCATCGCCGGCAGGTAACCGTTTGAAAATGGAACAGCAGTATATAAAGGACTGGAATAAAATGTTCAGTGGCCGGATGCGTACCGGCCGCGTATTATCACGACTGTTCCGTAATGAAAAGCTTTCTGCTACCATGATGAAGGGATTGATCCTCTTCCCCGGCCTGCTGCCTGGGATTATCAGGCGTACCCATGGCAAACCGTTAAATGCTGTACCGGAATGCGTGTAGACACCAGGTACCGGAGCCATGCTGCTGAAATCATGGACGATTTTAACATGGAAGGCGATCTGCTGAAGGCTACGCTCGACAAAATTGCACAGATCAATTCCCTGCTTGGAGGGAACCGTATCACACGGGAAGGTGTGGCGGCTTTACTGAAGGATATCCCGGCACAGGAGGAAATTACCATCGCGGATATTGGCTGTGGTAACGGCGATATGCTGCGGCAGCTGTCGGATGCCTTTTCTTCGGAAAGAAAAATAAAACTGGTGGGCATTGATGCCAACCCGGCTACGGTAACGCACGCACGGAATTTATCAAAAGATTATCCGCATATTGCCTATTATTGCCAGGATATTACCCGGCCAGCCTTCCGGGAACAACGCTATGATATTATTTTATGCACGCTTACCTTGCATCATTTTAAAGAAGCGGAGATCCGGGAGCTGCTCAGGATGTTTTACATGCAGGCTGCCAGGGGAGTAGTGATCAACGACCTGCACCGCAGTGCCGTCGCCTACCGCCTGTTTCAGCTGGTATGCTTCGTGTTCAATTTAAACAGGATGGTCAGGGAAGATGGACTGGTATCTATTCTCCGGGGATTTAAAAAGAAAGAATTACAACATTTATCGGCAGAACTTAATATTGATCAGTATTCCCTCAAATGGAAATGGGCGTTCCGGTATCAATGGATAATCAATAAAATATGAGCGTTAAAATTCAGACTGTCACCAAAGCACTACCGACTTACTCAAGAACTACCGCCGAAATTATTCCCTTTTTATCCTTATGGCTGCAGGGCCAGGAGGAAAGATTTATCCGCAAGGTGATCAAGATATTTGAAGGCGCGGGTGTGGATAAGCGTTATTCCATTATGGGACCTGAAGAAGTGTTTACAAAAACTTCTTTTGAAGAAAAGAATAATATTTATCAACGGGAGATGATTGCCCTGGGCCGTACCTGCCTGCAAAGCGCACTGGAGAAAGCCGGGCTGAAAGGAACAGATCTCGATTATATCATTACCGTAAGCTGTACCGGCATCATGATCCCTTCATTGGATGCATACCTGGTAAATGCTTTGCAGCTGCGCCAGGATATTGTGCGCCTGCCGGTTACTGAAATGGGTTGCGCGGCCGGTGTTTCGGGCATCATCTACGCAAAAAAAATGCTGGAAGCAAATCCCGGTAAAAGAGCGGCGGTAATAGCCGTGGAATCACCTACGGCCACTTTCCAGCTGGATGATTTTTCAATGGCCAATATTGTCAGCGCAGCTATCTTCGGCGATGGCGCCGCCTGCGCTATCCTCTCTTCCCATGAGCAGGACAGCGGCCCCGAAATCCTCGCGGAGGAAATGTATCATTTCTATAATGCAGAGTACCTGATGGGCTTCCATCTCTCCAACAGCGGTTTAAAAATGGTGCTCGATATTGAAGTGCCTGAAAAAATTGAAGCGCACTTCGGCGATATTGTACATCCCTTCCTCGCAAAAAATAATCTCACCATCGAAGATATCGACCACCTGATCTTCCATCCCGGAGGAAAAAAGATCATCAACCTCGTGGAAGAACTGTTCCGCAGTATGGGAAAGAAACTGGACGACACCAAAGAAATTCTGCGGCAATACGGCAACATGTCGAGCGCTACAGTGTTATATGTACTGGAAAGGTTCATGGAGCAATCGCTTCCCAAAGGCGATAAAGGATTGATGCTGAGCTTTGGCCCTGGTTTTTCTGCGCAACGAATACTATTACAATGGTAAAAGAGTTTTCTTCATACTGGGCATTAATATTGGGTGGCAGTACCGGGCTGGGACTGGCATCTGCGCGTAAACTGGCCGCGCATGGCATGAACCTCTGTATTGTGCACCGCAACACCCGCGTGGAACTCGATAGTATAGAACGGCAGTTTGAGGAGATAAGGGCAATGGGCGTACAACTGCTTACCTTCAATACGGATGTAATGAATGCAGGAAAACGCGCAGCCGTACTGCAACAACTGCAAACCGCCATGGGCGAAAGCCGGATCCGTTGCCTGCTGCACAGTATTGCCCGTGGAAATCTTAAAGCTTTGCCCCACCTGGAGGCGGATGATTTTAATACCACCATCGGGAATATGGGTGTGAGCTTATACGAGTGGTCGGCCGATATCCTGCAGAGGCAACTGTTTGCCACTGATGCACGTATCCTTTCTTTTACAAGCGATGGCGGTTACAAGGCAATGGAACATTACGCTGCCGTATCAGCCGCCAAAGCGGCGCTGGAATCCATTACCCGGAGCATAGCGCTGGAATTTGCGCCACATGGTATCCGGGCTAACTGTATCCGTGCAGGTGTAACAGACACGGCATCACTGCGGAAAATTCCCGGCAGCAACGCATTACTGGAGCATAGCAGGGAAAGAAACCCCTTCCGGCAGCTTACCACGCCGGAAGACGTGGCAAATGTAGTATACCTGTTGTGCAGGGACGAAGCCGCCTGGATCAATGGAGCTATCATACCGGTAGACGGAGGCACACATATTCATTAGCGTATGACAAAAGAAGAGATACTGCAGTATTTGCCCTATGCGCCGCCTTTCCTGTTTGTGGATGAACTGGAATATATCGATGAAGAAAAAGTAACGGGCATATTTACATTCCATGCAGATATGCCCTGCTATAAAGGACATTTTAAAGGGCATCCCGTTACGCCGGGCGTATTGCTCACAGAAGTAATGGCGCAAACAGGGCTGGCTTGTTTAGGTATTTACCTGTTGAAAGACGAAGTACATAAACAGTTACCCACGGTAGCTATGACGGCAGCGCACATTGATTTTTACCTGCCCGTGCCCCCGGGCGAAACCGTAAAGGCGCAGGCAACGAAAGTATATTTCCGGTTTAATAAACTGAAATGCCGCGTGTCTTTATACAATACTGCCGGCGCTTTGGTTTGCGATGGAATAATAGAAGGCATGATCATCAAAAAATAAAAATGAATAACAGGGTTGTCATAACAGGGTTAGGAGTAGTAGCGCCAAACGGTACAGGTGTAGCGGATTTCAGCGGGGCGATCAAAAAAGGTATATCCGGTATCCGTTATGACGAACGACTGGCCGCACTGAAATTTTCCTGCCAGATTGCAGGTATGCCCGATGTGCCCCTTACTTTACAGCAACAATATTTTGAAGAACTGGAACTGAAACAGCTGAACAGCTCCGGTATTATTTACGGCGTGATAGCCGGTATGGAAGCATGGGCCGATGCAGGCTTACCGTTAACAGCTGATACGCCCGACTGGGACAGTGGAACTATTTTTGGTACAGGTACTTCCGGTATTGATAAATTCCGCGAAGCTATTTATAAGGTAGATGATCTGCAGGTACGGCGTTTGGGCAGCACCGCAGTTACGCAAACAATGGCCAGTGGCATCAGTGCTTTCCTCGGTGGTAAACTTGGGCTGGGCAACCAGGTAACTACCAACTCGTCTGCCTGTACCACCGGCGCAGAAAGTGTGCTGATGGCGTACGAGCGTATTAAGTACGGACATGCTAAACGTATGCTGGCCGGCAGCACCAGCGATAGCGGTCCTTATATATGGGGCGGCTTCGATGCCATGAAAGTATCTACCTTTAAACATAATGAACAGCCGGAAGCCGGTTCCAGGCCCATGAGTGCTACAGCCAGCGGTATTGTTCCCGGCAGCGGGGCGGGAGCGCTGTTGCTGGAATCGCTTGATAGTGCCATGGAACGTGGGGCAACCATTTATGCGGAGGTGTTGGGAGGAAACATCAACTCCGGCGGGCAACGTAACGGTGGCAGTATGACTGCCCCCAATCCTTTAGCTGTACAGCGTTGCATTGCCGCAGCTCTTCAGCAAACGGGCGTACAGCCGGAAGATATCGATCTTATTAATGGTCATCTTACGGCTACCGGCAAAGATGCAGAAGAAATAGCAAACTGGTGTACCGCACTGCAGCGAAAAGGAAGAGACTTTCCTTACGTCAATGCGCTGAAGTCGATGGTAGGCCACTGTTTGAGTGCCTCCGGAAGTATTGAACTGGTAGCAGTGGCTTTACAGCTGAAGGAAGGATTCGTATCTCCCAATATCAACTGCGAAGACCTGCATCCTGATATCCAGGCGTTGGTAGACCGGGAAAGAATTCCGGAACAACTATTGTATAAAGACATAAATTTAGTAGCAAAAGCGAGCTTTGGTTTTGGAGATGTAAATGCTTGTATCATCCTGAAAAAATACCTGCAACCTTAAACAATCTAACATGGACAAAGAAACATTCATTGAGCAGTTAAGAGAAATAGTAAGGCCCTATGCTAAAAACCAGGAAGCACTGGCAACGATTGATGTTTCCACCGATTTTATCAAAGACCTCAAAATTAATTCCGCCAACCTGGTGGATGTGATACTGGATGTGGAAGAAAAATACGATATCGTTATCCAGAACGAAGAAATGGAACGCATGTTGAATGTGCAGGCGGCCTTCGATATCGTGGAAACCAAGCTAAGTGAAAAATGATCGGCAACGATATCATAGATCTCCGGGCGGCCGCTGTTGAAAGCCGTATTCACCGTAAAGGCTTCCTGGAGAAATTATTCCTCCCCGGGGAAATCAGGGCGATCCGTGAAGCGGCATCCCCGGCAACCACCATCTGGCTATTGTGGAGCTGTAAGGAAGCGGTATACAAAATAGTGCACCGCAATACCCGTGAAAGAAAATATGCACCGCAACAGTTTACCTGCCATATAACATCGCAACACATTGGTAAAATAACCGGTACCGTGTTGCATGATCATCACACCTATTACTACCAGAGCCTGGTCACTCACGATTATATCCATACCTGTGCAGCAACAGATGCTTGCCTGCTCCCGGAAACCCTTGTATTTACAGAACGGCAGCCGGCCGGTAACTATACCGGCTTTATGCAGCAGGTACTTTCAGCAAAGGAATTATTTTATAAAGATGAAATGGGAATACCGTATATCCTTCACCGTGAGGATGGCACGCGCCTGCCGGTTTCTGTGAGTCACCACGGAACCTGGTGCGGGATCGTAAAATTAAAGGAAGCATAGATGTTAGACTTCTATTTAATACCAGACATACAGCCAACACCCGGCTCCCCGGAATTCCTTGAGCACGTGGGAGCGCTGGATAGCCGCAGCTTCCGGCTGCTCAAAGAAAAGCAGTTCATACCGCTCCATTATGATTATTACACCGACTTCCGGTGGAACAGTGCCATCGTACAACAACTGGAAAACACCATCCTTAAAACAGCGCTGCAGGCCGATACTGATGTACAGCAACTGCTTGTATTGCTGCGTGCCGCCAGGGAAAGGCAAAGCGGGTTAATTGCCTATGCCGACTGACCGGCGGTTTAACATATGCCGCTTTATATCGTTTGTAACTCACCCCGAATCCTTCATAGGTAACTTTTCACACGCCAGTACCCTGTTTTTACAAGGCTTCTTTTAAATCCTTCTCACTAGATTAATTCAATAGTATGTATGTACATAATGGTAATAAAATACCAACATACGGTAAAATACTATTTAAATAGTGAGTAATTAAACCCGATCTTTACCAATATTAAACAACCAGATAGCTATAGTAATTGCCGGGTAAATTCTCCCCGGTACCAGACAGTGCACAATTAATTGCTGAAATTATGTTCCAACGTTGTGTCAGACTCACCATCTGCTCTCTTGCGTTTTTATCTGCGTGCAACAACGGCGATGCACCGGGAAATCGGCAGGAAAAATTACCTGAAATTGTAGACTACAATTTTGACATACGGCCTGTTTTATCAGACAAATGCTTTGCCTGTCATGGTCCTGATGCCAATAAACGGGAAGCCGGCCTGCGGCTGGATATTGCCGACAGCGCCTATAAAGCGCTGCGTGAAACACCGGGAGCGCATGCACTGGTGCCCGGCAACCCGATGGCCTCTGTATTGTACCAGCGTATCAGTACAACGGATTCCTCCATGCGCATGCCGCCTCCATCAACCAATATGACGCTGAGCAATTATGAGGTAAAGCTGATTGAGAAGTGGATCAAACAAGGTGCAAAATATAAACCGCACTGGGCGTTTGTAGCACCGGTAACACCCGCCTTGCCCAAAGTAAACAAGGAGAAATGGGCGCGCAACGAAATAGATTATTTTGTATTGGCCCGCATGGAAGAAAAAGGGCTGGAACCCAATCCTGCAGCAGATCATGAACGGCTGCTGAAGCGTCTTTGCCTCGATCTTACCGGCTTGCCGCCGTCACCGGAAAGAATGGAACGCTTTGCAAAAGACACCAGCGATGCAGGGTATGAACGTATGGTAGATGAACTGCTGGCCGACAGCGCCTATGGAGAGAAAATGGCGGTACACTGGATGGATGTAGCCAGGTATGCCGATTCGCACGGCTACCAGGACGATAACTACCGCACCATGTGGCCCTGGCGGGATTGGGTGATTCATGCATTTAATGAAAACCTGTCTTACAAAGATTTTATTACCTGGCAGCTGGCTGGTGACATGATCCCCGGCGCCACCCGCGAACAATTGCTTGCCTCCGGCTTTAACCGCAATCATAAGATCACCGAAGAAGGCGGTGTAATCGATGAAGAATACCGCATTGAGTACGTAACAGACCGCACCAATACTTTTGGAAAAAGCATGCTGGGCATCACGATAGAATGCGCGCATTGCCACGACCATAAATATGATCCCTTCTCACAAAAAGAATATTACGAGCTGTTTGCCTTCTTTAACAATGTAAAGGAAGTAGGCCTGCAATCTGTGGTGGGCGGCCCTGAAACCTATGCCAAAACGCCTTACATGGAGATCACGAAAGAAGATCTCAAAGGCGTGCTCAGCTTCATCAACAAGCAGGATACCAACCGCCTGATCGTATCTGTAATGGGCGAAAAAGATACGACACGAAAAACGTATATCCTTGGCCGTGGCAACTACGATAATCCCACGCTGGAAGTACAACCGGAAACACCACATGCCGTATTGCCGTTTGATGTAAAGCAATACCCGGCTAACCGCCTTGGGCTGGCCGGCTGGTTGTTTGATAAACGGAACCCGCTCACCGCAAGGGTTTTTGTGAACCAGCAATGGCAGGAAGTATTCGGCAGGGGCATTGTGAAAAGCACCGGCGATTTCGGGATGCAGGGCGATCTGCCAAGCAACCCGCAGCTGCTCGACTGGCTGGCGGTCGATTTTATGCAGCATGGCTGGAATATTAAACGGCTGATGAAACAAATGGTGATGACTACCACCTACCGGCAGTCGGCCATCATCTCCAAAGAGAAACTGAAAGCAGATCCTGAGAATATTTATCTCTCCCGTGGGTCACGGTTCCGTCTTACAGCAGAAGGTGTGCGCGACCTGGTGCTGAAAAGCAGCGGCCTGCTGGTGCCCGTAATTGGCGGTCCCAGTGTAAAACCTTATCAGCCAAAAGGCTTATGGGAAATGGCTACCTCCGGCAGGGGCATCCTGGCCACCTACCGGCAGGATCATGGCGAAAGCCTCTACCGCAGAGGGTTGTATACGTTCATAAAACGCACGGTGCCGCCTCCATCTATGATGATCTTTGATGCAAGCAACCGCGATCAGTGCGAAGTAAAGCGCGCCAATACCAATACGCCCCTGCAGGCGCTCATCATGCTCAACGATCCTACTGTGCTGGAAGCCTCCAGGGTACTGGCTTCCCGCCTGATGCAAAAAGATAACAATACCACCAACAACATAACACAGGCATTCCGTTTGATCGTTTGCAGAACGCCGCAGAAAAGCGAAGTTGATTTGCTGCAGAAATATTATGACCAGCAACAGCAGTTATATAAACAGCAGCCAGACAATGCGGTGAAGCTGCTGAAACATGGGGAATACCCGATGGCTGAGCACCTTGACAATGCTTCATGGGCTGCCATGATGCAGGTGATCACCACCATTTATAATATGGAAGAAACACTTTCAAAAACATAACGATCGTAAGTCACGCATAATAAAGGCCGATGAAAAACGAATTCATAGAACATCACCTGAACATGAACCGCCGCAAGTTCCTGTCCCGCCTTAGTTTGGGAGTGGGCAGCCTTGCGCTGGGCTCATTGCTGGTGCCTGATCTTTTTGGCAAAGGCAGCACGGAAGAAGCGCCCTTTATCCCGGGGATGCCGCACTTTGCACCCAAAGCCAAAAGGGTTATTTACCTGTTTCAGAACGGGGCGCCATCCCAATTGGAGAGCTTCGATTATAAGCCTAAGCTGCGGGAAATGATGGGGCAGGAGCTACCGGCATCTATCCGTATGGGGCAGCGCTTAACAGGTATGACCTCGGGGCAGTCGTCTTTCCCCCTGGTAGGCTCGCATTTCGATTTTAAACAGTATGGCGAAGCCCGTGCCTGGATCAGCGACCTGTTTCCCCACACGGCAGGAATAGTGGACGATATCTGCATTGTAAGATCTATGTTCACCGAAGCCATTAATCATGATCCCGCGCTTACTTTCTTCCAAACGGGAGCGCAGCAGGGCAATCGCGCCAGCTTTGGCTCCTGGATGAGCTATGGCCTCGGCAGTGAAAATAAGAACCTGCCCGCCTTCTGCGTGCTGTTATCAAGAGGTAAAGGAAACGGGCAGGGCGTATATTCAAAGTTATGGTCCAATGGATTTTTGGATAGCATCCACCAGGGCGTCCAGTTCAGCAGTGGCGAAAGCCCGGTACTGTACCTGAACAACCCTGAAGGCATTGATATGGCCAACCGCCGCCAGATGCTTGACCAGCTGGCTGCATTGAATGACCAGTCGTACAAAGAGTTCGGCGATCCTGAAATCAATACCAAGATACAGCAGTATGAAATGGCTTACCGTATGCAAACTGCGGTGCCGGAACTTACTGATCTCTCTAAAGAATCAGATGATATCATTAAGTTGTATGGACCGGATTGCCTGGTGCCCGGCACCTTTGCGGCAAACTGCCTGCTGTCCCGAAAGCTCTCTGAAAGCGGCGTGCGCTTCATCCAGCTATACCACCAGGGCTGGGATCAGCATGGCAACCTGCCCAACGAAATGGCCGGGCAGGCAAAGGATGTAGACCGCGCTTCTGCAGCGCTGATCACTGATCTGAAGCAACGTGGCCTGCTCGATGAAACACTGGTGATATGGGGCGGTGAATTTGGCAGAACCAACTATTGCCAGGGTAAGATGACCGCCGATAATTATGGCCGTGATCATCATCCCCGCTGCTTCTCTATCTGGATGGCCGGCGGCGGAGTAAAGCCGGGCATTGTTTACGGGGAAACCGACGAATTCGGGTATAACATTGTAAAAGACCCGGTGCATGTGCACGACTTCCACGCTACCATCTTACACCTGATGGGACTGGATCACGAAAAATTAACTTTTAAACACCAGGGACGCCGTTATCGCCTTACAGATGTAGCGGGTAAGGTAATCCCCGGATTAATGGCCTGATAAAATATTGTTATAATGGAAAGAAGAAAATTCATACAGTCGTCCGCGTTAGCAGCTGCCTCGTTTTATATTTCCCGCGATCTTTTTGCAAAACCCAAAGGACCGGTATATGGGCATAATGGTATGCGCTATGCGCTGGATACCAAATGGGGCACGCTCGACAGCAGCCGTTACCCTGTAAAGGATTGCCATGAAATGGTACAGGATAAAAAAGGCCGTATCATCCTGCTTACCAATGAAACAAAGAATAATATTCTCGTTTATAATAAGTCGGGCAAGCTGCTGGATAACTGGGGCCATGAATTCCCCGGTGCGCACGGGCTTACCCTGAGCAACGAAAATGGCACAGAGTTTCTTTTCATTACAGACACTGAAAAACACCAGGTATACAAAACTACCATGGATGGCAAGGTATTGCTTACCATCGATTATCCTGCTGAAACAGGCGTATATAAAAAGAAGGAAGAGTTTGTGCCTACAGAAACCACGGTAGCAGATAACGGTGATTTTTATATTGCAGATGGTTATGGTGCGCAATATGTAATGCGCTATGACCGGAATGGAAAGCTGCTGGGATATTTTGGAGGAAGAGGTGAGGGAGATGAGCACCTGGACAATGCCCACGGTATTGTGGTAGACCGTCGCAAGGGCACGCCTACGCTCATTGTTACCGACAGAACAAGGAATTGCTTTAAACGCTTCAGTCTTGATGGACAGTTACAGGAAGTAATAGCGCTGCCTGGTGCCTGTGTATGCCGCGCAGTGATAAAAGGAGATCACCTCTATGCAGCCGTGTTACGTTCTCCCAATATGGATGCAAACGCCAGCGGCTTTGTAACCATACTGGATAAAGACAATAAGGTAGTATCCAATATTGGCGGTACCGCACCGGTGTATACCAATGGAAAACTGCAGCCTATGCAGCAGGCGGAAAAAATATTTGTGCATCCGCATGATGTATGTGTGGACGACGATGAAAATCTGTACGTAGCACAGTGGGCATCCGGGAAAGTGTATCCATATAAACTCAGGAGGGTATAATGACCGTGAAACAGCCATCCAGGTGGCAAAGCGCAGGCAGCAGCCTGTTATTTGCCGGCAATATTTTTATCCTTTTCCTACTGATCTTTGGCAACCGGGTAGTATTACCTCCCTGGTTGCAGGTGTTGGGAAGAATGCATCCTTTATTACTGCATTTTCCCATTGTACTGATCCTTGTGGCAGGCGTGTTAACGTTTATCCGTTTACGTGAGCCTGCGGCTGAAGCATGGAAGCGGCAGCTGGCCAGCGCTTTGTTACTTGCAGGCGCGCTTAGTGCAGTCGTTACCGTTGTTATGGGGCTCTTCTTATCCGGTGAGGAAGGCTATAACGGCAGCGGCACTTTACAATGGCATAAATGGAGCGGCGTAAGCATGTGCTGGCTGGCTTCTTTATTATATTGGTTGGGACAGTGGCCGGTAAACCAGGCGGCGCTGCAGAAAGGAGGCATGCTTATCACAGCGGCGCTGCTGGTGATCACCGGGCATTTCGGCGCAGATATCACGCATGGTGAAAACTTTGTACTGGCGCCTGTAACTCCCGCGGGTAAAAAGCCGCAGGTGCCTTTTGACCAGGCGCTGGTATACGAGCACCTGGTGAAACCGGTACTGGAAGAAAAATGTATGAACTGTCATAACGCCGGTAAAGCAAAAGGTGAACTGGCCATGGAGCTGCCGGCGCAATTGCTGAAAGGAGGAAAGAGCGGTAAGTTGTTTGTAGCGGGTAAACCGGACATGAGCCTCCTGATGGAGCGGCTTCATTTGCCGCTGGATGCAAAAAAGCATATGCCTCCGGCAGGTAAGCCACAGCTCACGCCGGAAGAAACAGCACTGCTTTACTACTGGATCAAAGGCGGCGCTGATTTCAAAATGAAAGTAGCTGCATTGCCGGTACAGGATAGCCTGCGCTTATTGGCAACCGCTATGTTGCAGCCCGGCCCGTCGGCCGCCCCCGTATATCATTTTGCGGCGGCAGATGAAAAGCTGGTACAAAAGCTGAATAATAACTACCGTGTTATTTACCCGGTAGCGCTGAACGCAGCGCCACTGGTGGTAAACTGTTATAATAAAGATCAGTTTAGTAGTAAGTCGATCGAAGAACTACTGCCGCTGAAAAAACAGATCATTGAAATGCACCTGCAAAAAATGCCGGTACAGGATGCTGATCTGAACATTATCGCGCAGTTCCCGGAGCTCCGCGTACTGAACCTCAGCTTTACTAACGTAAAGGGGCAAACGCTATCTGCCCTGGCAAAGCTGCCACACCTGGAAAGCCTTTCCCTGTCGGGCACGCCCGTTACCCTGCAACAGTTGCAGACTTTGAAAAAGGCGCCTGCATTAAAAGAGCTGTACCTGTGGAACACAGCGCTCAGTCCTGCGGAACTGGATCAGCTGCCTGCTGCATTTAAACAGGTAGCTATTATCAAAGGGTTTAAGGACGATGGTAAAGAACCGCTGAAACTGAACCAGCCACTGCTGGTAAATAGCTCACCGGTTTTCCGTAGTACTGCCCAGTTGATGCTGAAGCATCCCATTAAAGGAGTGGATATCCGCTATACTACCGATGGATCTGCGCCTGATAGCGTGAGCTCACCGCTGTTTAAAGACAGTCTCCTGCTGCAAGGTAATGCCACCATCCGGGCTATTGCCTGTAAAAAAGGCTGGTATGCGAGCGACCCGGTACAGTTCAATTTTTATAAATCTTCGTATACCCCTGACAGTGTAGTGTTGCTTACCCAACCGGATGGCAGCTATGCAGGCAACGGCGCCAAAACTTTATGCGACGGGCAGAAAGGCGGCACCGACCAGGGCAACCAGAAATGGCTGGGCTATGTGAAGGAGCCGATGATAGCGATGTTGCTGTTTAAACAGCCCGTGCCCCTGCAATCAGTTTCGGTGGGCATCCTGAGAAATATTAATGGGTATATTTTTCCTCCCGCTAAACTGGAAATATGGGGTGGCGCAGATGCCCAACACCTGAAATTGTTGAAACGAATTATTCCCGCAGCAGGAAAAAAAGATGACCCTGCCGCCGCCATGGAAGTAGCGGGCACCTTCCCGGTTACCCATGTTTCCTGTGTGAAACTGGTACTGGATCCATTGTTGAAAATACCTGACTGGCATCCGGGTAAGGGAAACAGGGGATGGGTATTTGCAGATGAAGTGTTGTTTAATTAGCTGTTGTAAAAGCAAACGGCTACCTGGTAAAAGAGGGGGTAACGGAGCTGTGGAATAACAAAAGTAAATATTATCTTAACGCTTTATTATTCCACGTTTAATTGCTACACATGAGGTCCGGGTATCTTATTTTATTCCTTCTCTTTTTTTATCATCTGTCGTCATTGGCGCAACAGGTAAAGATTGCCTGCCTGGGCGCAAGTATCTGCGCAGGCGCACGGCTGCAGCATCCTGAAACAGAATCTTATCCTGCACAGCTGGGGAGGTTGCTGGGACCGGGTTACGAGGTAACCAATTATGGCGTAAGCAGCACCACTTTGCTGAAGAAAGGAGACCATCCTTATTGGAACACTCCTCAGTACAAAGCAGCGCTGGCGGGTAATCCGGACATTGTGCTGATAGACCTGGGCGGAAACGACAGCAAGCTGGTGAACCGGGTGCATCTTGATGAATATGAAGCGGATTACCGCGATATGATCCACGCATTCCGGGCCTTGCCCTCACATCCGCGTATCCTGCTGTTGCAGCCGGTTGTTTCTTTTGTAAAAGATACCACCCAGATCTGGGACCCGGTGATCAGGGAACAGATCTTGCCTAAAGTAAGACAGGTAGCTTATGATGAAAACGTGGAGCTGGTAAATTTAAACGCGTTGCTGATCGGCAAACCGGGGCTGATGCCGGACGGTATTCATCCTGAACTGGAAGGCACGAGGCTGATGGCCAAAACACTTTTTGAAGTGTTGCAACCGGTAAGGGATACGGCTTTAAACGTTATCAGTCATCTGCCCGGCAATAAAAAAATATCCTCCTTTTATGGTTACCGCTGTGCCGATTTTGATTTCAGGGGCCGTGCCTGTAAAGTGGTAGCGCCAAAATTTGCTGCTGCTGGTCATCCGTGGATCTGGAGGGCCCGCTTCTGGGGCCATGAACCACAAACGGATATTGCCTTACTGGAAAGAGGCTATCATGTAGTGTATTGCGATGTAGCAGAATTATTCGGCAACAGGGAAGCCGTACAGTTATGGAATGGTTATTATTCGTTGTTACACAAAGCTGGCCTGGCCCGTAAAGCGGTGATGGAAGGGATGAGCAGGGGAGGCGTATATGTATACAACTGGGCAGCGGAGAACCCGGACAAAGTAGCGGCGGTATATGTGGATAATCCTGTACTGGACTTGTGCAGCTGGCCGGGAAGCCAGTTTAAAAAGCAATTACCCAACCGGGGTGAATGGGAGGCTTTCAAGAAGGATTATGGCTTTACGTCAGACAGTGCGGCTATGAACTTTAAAGGAAGCCCGTTATACAAAACGAAGGAAATTGTAAAAGGAAGGTATCCCATGCTGCACGTACTGGCAGATGCAGATGAGGCAGTACCGCCGGGCGAAAACACGCTACCATTTGAAGAGAAAATAAAGGCGCTGAAAGGCAATATAACGGTGATGCATAAACCCGGTTTCGGACATCATCCGCATAGTTTCCCGGATCCCACGCCAATAGTGGATTTTATCCTGGCAGCGGTGAAGTAATTGTAATTGAACATTGAGCCTTCCGCCCATTCACAGAAGGCTCAATGTTACGCATTTATTTTACCAGCCATTCCAGTTTATACATCCCCCGGAACCTGTCGTACGTAAGCAGTTCCGCATCCCGCTTAAACAGGGCGTCCATCTTATCCGCCAGGGTTTCATGGGCAGGGAATGCCTGTTTTACATTCCAGGCTGTCAGTGTTTGTATTTTACCATTGGAAGCAGAGAAGTATGTTTTATACTGATCTTCCGGACCAGCCTTTGGAGAAGCGGGTATTTTTCTTTTATACAGCAATAATTGCGGGTTTTTATTCAGGATCTGGTAACTATGATTACCTTCTACCCGGTAAACATCTCCATTTGTTAGCTGATAAGCAAATATTTCATTTTTGTTGATATGAATATCTTTGCCGTTATGCTGCACCGTAACATAGCTTTTGGGCGCCAGCGTGTATAAATGAAGCCTGGGCGCTTTGTTGCTGTTGTCTTTGGTGTAACTCAGCCGGTCAGACAGGTAGTCGTCCATGGTGCTGTAAATACCCGTGATTTTCTTTTGTGCGTCTGCTGCTATATTGATGCACATCAATAAGCAGATCATGTAAAAAATTCTGCTACAGTATTGCATAGTCCAGGTGTTTTGGTGTTAGTTTAATTTAGCAAAAATAGCTGGAAATTTTTTGTAGAAATATGATAAAAATCAGTTAAAATCACGCGGATGTTGTCTGACGCGAATTTTGTCTGACTCAGGATTAAACTGATTACGCTGATTACACTGATTTGATTTTGTAATGATTTTTAAAAAGACTTGGGAGATTTAAGCGAATGTTTTCGCTCAAATCTCCCCAAATCTCTTTAAAACCAAAGTAATCAAATCAGTGTAATCAGCGTAATCATCAAAATCAGCGAGTCAGACAATATTCGCGTACAAAAACGGGGAGGATTAGTAATTTGTGTTGTATCTTCTGAGCTTAGTGAAATCAAATCAGCGTACTTTATGACCCCTGAAATATTAGAACAACAATTGCTGGACCGCTGGCTTACTGCCTATGATGAAATAAGCATGTTGCCGGAATATAAAGAACGGGTAGTTACCACCGTTTACGGGGAAATGTTGCTGTTCCCGGTATCGGAGTACGAACAAGGGGCTTTTCCCCCGGAGGAACACCTATCGTCGGAGTTTTCAACACACCACTCAACTATGTATGGATTGAATGCGGATGGAAATCCATGTTATATAAACAGTGGTGGGACATGGGAAGGGTTTTATAATTACAGGGAAAGTTATGTTGAGTATGTGGAGTTCCATATGGCGACACGCGTTCCCTCCTGTATCCAGCGACTGGAGTTCCGGGATGGATTGAAAACCAGTTATCAGTCACTTAGGCTTAATGGAAGATCCTGTATTCCTGATCTGGTGGGATTGCCCAGGGAGAAGATATTAAAAGGCTTATTGAAGAGTAAATATGAAATTATTTCTGATGTAGAATTGTTCCATTATGAAAACGGCCGTATTAAATGGGCCGATTGTTTGTACAACCTGCCGGGAACTGGCAAAGTACCAGGCAAGCAAATATACGGCTATAGTGAAGACGGAACACTCGATGAAATTGTAAGTACCCTTGAAGGCAGCACGCCGCAATATACCTATGTGAAGCCACCAGCGGGAATTACATTAAGTGAACTGTCGGACAGGGTAGCGCGATTGATGGCCACTGATATTATTACAACAATTGTGAATGCCAAACCTAAACATTCATTGGTTATACTGGAACTGGGATACAGGGAAGTAGCAAACTATCTTCCATTGCTAAAACTTATCACGGAGAAGGACTGGAAAAAAGCTGTTGAAGAAACGGGAGAAGAAGAATTGTTCAATGAACTGATGTTGTATAGTGACCATGATTTTACAGAAGTTCAGTGGAATACCGCTGAACGATTGGTACAAGCCTTTCTAGGCCAGGTGATAAAAGCCGGCGATTATGAAATAGCAAAGAAAATGATGCAGCGAACAGCCTGGTATTTAACAACCAACAAGCTCGATCGGAAAGTGGGGGTATCTGATCAATTTATTGCCTATGCCGTAGACTGGTCCCTAACCCCGGATGAGGTTGACGAAATACTTACTGCCTGCGGCATGCCGGAAGTCCAGCTCAAAGGCTGGAAAGAAAAAGGGATTATCTGAATATTATCTCCCTATCCGTTCCCCGCCGCAACTAATTACTGGCCGCCATCAGTAGGGTAAATATCAAATACGCCCCCTTTCATCAGATCGGTATGTAATAAGCGGGTGGTACTGTATCGCTTACCGTCCTTTTTAATGAAGCCAATAAACGCCGGTGCACGTTTGTTATCCACGTTGATGGTGGTAGTGGTATTGACGCCGGTATGGATCACGATACGATCAAACGTAGGAATAGTGATGGCGTATTCCGGCGCCACGGGATTTACCGGGTAAAAGCCCATCGCAGCAAACACGTACCAGGCGCTGATCTGGCCGGCATCATCATTACCGGATAACCCTCCCGGTCCTATGCCGTATTCCATGGCCCTTATTTCATAGGTTTGAGCAACGGTTTTCGTTTGGGCGTTTACGTAGTTATAAAGAAAAGGGATCTGGTGCCCCGGCTCATTGCCATGCCAGTACTGCTGTTGCAGGAAAAGACTATCCAGCGCCGCTTCAAATTTTTTGCTGCCGCCGTTTAGTTTGATCAGCCCGGGAATATCATGTGGTACATAAAACCCATACTGCCGTGGTGTTCCCTCTGTAATAAAAAACATTTTCCTGTCCCTGTCGGGATGCTCATACCATTTCCCTGAGGCATAGCGACCGTTTACATCCCCCAGTTGCGGGTCAAATACATTGGCATAATTACCGGCCCGTTTCTTCAGGGCCACATAATCTTTATGCCGGTTTAATGCCTTCGCAATGGTGGACAATGCGTAATCGTCGAATGCATATTCCAGTGTGCGGGATACCTGTTCGCGGTTGTGAAAGGCATACGGCACATTATCTTCCAAAGGTACATACCCGTATTTCAGGTAAGAAGATAAAGCCCTGCGGCCCTTGCCTTCTTTGTAATCGGCTGTGGCGGCTGTGTCAAAAGCATTTTGCCGCATCAGCCGGTAGGCTTCTTTGATATCATAGTTGCGGATCCCTTTGTTATAGGCAGATGCAATAAAAGGAATGGCATGATCGCCGATCATAGCGGCCGTGTAATTATTCCAGCAGGGGAAAATGGGAAGCCATCCGCCTTGCTGCCCTTTCAGGATCAGGGATCGCACCAGGTCGTTGATCAGCGCCGTGTCCAGGATTTCATACAACGGCAGCTGTGCGCGGTAAATATCCCACATGGAAAAATCGTCGTAGTAGTTGCCGGATGCCAGTTGCTTTACCTGGTACGACTGTGCAAAAGCAGGATAGGTGCCCTTTACATCGTTGAACAGTCGCGGGTGCTGCATGGTATGATACAACGCCGTGTAAAATATCTTTTTATTTTTTTCAGAAGAACCGGTTACTTCAATTTTACCCAGTGCTTTATTCCATACTTCATTACCTGCTGTGGTTTGTGCCTTAAAATCCCAGTGATTGATCTCTGCATTAAGATTTTCCCTTGCTGCTTCAATACTGGTGAAAGAAGTACCAATACGGATCCTGATCGCGCTGCCTTTATGCACATTGAATTTCACCGCGCAGCCAATCCCTGGTTGGTCTTTGATACTGTCGGCCGCCAGTATGTTGTTGTCCCGGAATACTTTGGCATCGCTGAAGTCTTCTTCAAACTGTACTACAAAGTAACCGCTGAACCCGGCAGGTTGGCCTTGTCCCTGGTAAATACGGAACGCGGGATTGTAGCCGGTGATTTCCTTCCGCTGCCGGTCGATATACACGGCGCCCTTGCCCCGGTCGCTGTTGGGCCGGATAATCAGGTAACCATCATCGTCATTGGAAAAGGTGAACTGCATCATGCTGCAACGCGCAGTGGCCGTCACTTCTGCCTTTATTTTATTTTTATCCAGCAGGATGCTGTAGTAAGCGGGAGTTGCTATCTCATTTGTTTTTACAAAGGGAGCAGCATAATCTGCAGGAAGCGTTTTAAGTTCTCCGCAAACCGGCATGATGGTCATACTGCCGTAATCCTGTGTACAGGAGCCGCTGAGCCAGTGTGTGCCGCGGAAACCGGTGAAAAGGGAATCGGTATAATAATAGGGCGCTATGCATTTTTGCTCGGTGAGCCGTGTTTGCGGCGTCCATTGCGTCATGCCGAACGGCGTACCAACTGCGGGAATAGTATTGGCCAGTTGCTCGGTACCGGCGCCGTGCACAAGCGCTGTAAGCGTAGTGCTTTTGGAGGTGCCGGTGAAAGGATCTACATAGGCCAACAGCTGGCTGGTTTGTGCCAAAGCACTACCCATACCAGCTGTTAAACATAAAATAGTAAAAACGGTGCTACGTGTCATTAATATCCCTTGTTTTGTTTGATCTTATCCCTGTTGATGTCTATCTGGCTTTGCGGCACTGGTATTACCATGTTATCGGCAGTAAGATCGGCTACTAACCTGATCTGTGCTTTTTTACTGTTGAGCACCGGGATAGCTCTGCCGGTGCGTACCAGGTCGTACCAGCGATGTCCTTCAAACGCCAGTTCCACCCGCCTTTCATTTTCTATGGCCAGCCGGAACGCTGCCTGGTCGGGCACATCGGCGGCTGTTTTATTTCCGAGCCCTGCTCTTTTACGGATGCTGTTCAGGTAAGTGAAAGCCTCACCGCCGGCCTGGTAGCCAACTTCATTGAGGGCTTCCGCATACATCAGCAGTACATCTGCATAGCGGATCACGGGGAAGTTATTGCCATTATCATTTTTAGTGGCAGGTACATCAAAGTACTTCTTCACAAAATAATAATTTACAGTGGCGCCGCTGGCATTTACATAGGAAGTGGCCATGGAAAAATTCTTTCTCACATCGCCGGCCTCATAAGCGTTTTCCATATCAGGCGTGGGTTGGTTGTTACCATCGCCGCCGAACATGACCACGGCATTACCGGAGTTTTCAGGGGCAAATGAATTAGGCAGGGGGTTACCTTCTTTCACACCACCTGATTTGTATTGCACGTCAAAAACGGATTCCCTGTTATTTTTCTTTGCCACATCAAATACATCGGCGTACTTATCCAGTATGGCATAAGCGCCGGAGCTGATCACTTCTTTGAGCTTTGCGGCAGCTTCGGGATATTTATGCTCTGTAAGCAATACCTTTCCCAGCAAGGCTTTGGCCGCTCCGCTGGTGGCCCTGCCAATGTCGGCGCCGGTATAGCTTACCGGTAATGCGGCTTCAGCGGCCTTCAGGTCGGCCTCAATCTGTGCATACACATTGGCGGCCGGATCGCGGGTGTATTCATAGGCCTGGTCGGCGTTGGTAATTTCGGTAACCACCAGTGGCACATCGCCAAAGGAACGGACCAGGTTAAAGTACACCAGCGCACGGAGGAACTGTGCTTCCGCAGTGAAGCGTTTCTTCAGCGAATCGTTCATGGCGATGGGCGTAATCCTTTGCAGGATGGTATTGCTGCGGGAGATGGATTTGTAGCTATCGTTCCAGCGTGCAGCCACAAAGGGGTTGGTGGTTTTGATATAGAAGCGGTCAAATTCATCCTGGTCTGTTACAGAACCGGAGGGCACCGGGAAATTGTTGTCGGATGGAATATCGCCGTATATGTATGCGTTACCAAACACGCCGCCGGCCTGCAGCGAGCCGTAGTTGGCGTTGAGCGCATTTTTGAAATCATCTGCCGTTTTATAAAAGTTTTCGGTGGTAGCGGTAGAAGGCGGAAGCTGTTCAAGGAAGCTCTTTTTGCAGGCGGTAAATGAAACAGCTGCTGCCAGTAGTATGTATAAATAATTTGTGCGCATGTTCTTTAATTTTTTAGCAAGATCAGAATCCAATGTTTACTCCCACTACAAATGTTCTGGCGAGTGGATACCGGCCATAGTCTACACCGCTGGTTAAAGCGCCTTCGTAATTGCTTACTTCAGGATTGTAGTTCAGGTAGTTGGTAAAGGTGTACAGGTTTTGTGCGGATAAATAGATCCTGGCCTGTTGTACCCGGATATGCTGTAATAATTTTTCGGGCAGTTGGTAGCCAATGCTTACGTTCTGGATACGGAGATAGCTGGCATCTTCCACCCAACGGTCGGAGATGGCGTTATTGTTGCCGGTGGTGCGTTGGTTGGCACGCGGAACAACGCCGTTGCCTGGTTTATCTTCCGACTGCCAGCGGTTCAATACGGTAGTAAGCTGGTTCTGTCCTCCTTCCAGGTTCTCAAAAAAACGGCGGCTGAGGTTCAGTATTTGTCCGCCTTGCTGCCCCTGGATGGCCACCATCAGGTCGAAGTTCCTGTAACGGAAAGTATTGGTTAAACCGTAAATAAAGTCGGGCTGACTATTCCCTATTATCGTGCGGTCATCTGCAGTGATCTTTCCATCTTTATTTACATCTTCAAACTTCACATCGCCTGGCCTGGAAGTAGGATCGTGCGGATATTTATCCAGGTCGGCCTGGTTCTGGAAGATGCCTATCTGTTTGTATCCATAGATATTACCGATCGGTTTGCCGATGATAGTGATATTGGTTTCATTCACGCCAGAATTGCTGCGGATGGGATCTCCGGTAGGGCCCAGCGCCGTAACGGTATTACGGTTAAAGGAAAGGGCGGCATTGGTGTTCCAGGTAAAAGCGCCGGTGAGGTTGCGGGTGGCGAGAGAAAACTCCCATCCTTTATTTTCCATGGCGCCGATATTTTTCACGGCTGTACTGAAACCCGTGATGGTAGGCACGTTTACAGCCAGCAGCAGGCCATCGGTATTTCTTTTATAGTAGTCGATGCCGATCACGATCCTTTCATGGAATAACCCGATATCGGCGCCGGCATCAAACTGTTTGCTTTTTTCCCATCCCAGTTGGGCGTTGCCCAGCGTGGCGGCGCCAAGCCCGTTTACCAGCGAATTGTTGAAGCTGTAGTTATCTGCAGCGAGCGTAGCGAGGTAAGGGTAGTTGTCGCCGAACTGGTTATTACCTGCCAGGCCGTAGCTTACCCGCAATTTACCGTTGGAGATCGCCGGTATATTTTTCATAAACGGTTCTTCCGTGAACACCCATCCCACGGAGCCGGCGGGGAACACGCCCCACCTGTTCTCGCTGCCGAAAATGGAAGATCCATCTGCACGCAGGGATACATTGGCGATGTACTTTTCCCTGTAGTTATACGTAGCGCGGCCAAAGTAGGAGGTGGAGGTACTGGCCGTTTTGAAAGAGTATACGCTGCTTGGCAGCCCTGCCGCATTCAGCGTAGGCACTACATCGTTGGCATAAGCGGTACCAACTGCCGAGCTTTTCTGGTATTGCAATTTATACGCTTCCATACCTACCAATACATCAATGTTATGAGCGCCGGTAGTTTTGGTATAGCTAAGGGTCTGGTTAAACAGCCAGCTGGTGGTTTGATCAGTAGAATCTGCTCCTACAGCCTGTGTAGGCGGCAGCAGCTGGTTCAACGGCAAACGGGAGGTTTTATAGGTGCTTCTCCTGGTAGATCCTACGTTGAAATTACCGGTGGCACGGTAGGTAAATTCTTTCCAGTTATAGGATGCATACACATTGGTAAGCAGATTGGTGGTGATCAGCTCATTTGGATTTTCGGTAATGTTGGCTACTGGATTGGTGACACCGGGCCAGCCATAAGGTACTGCCAGTGCTGCTTGTGAAGAATAGGCGCTATGATCGGCATTCCAGATGGGCGCCATAGGTACGGAAGATAAGGCGGCATTGATGATACCGTTGTTAGCCCAGTGGCCATCGCTGTTTACATCATTCTGGATTTTATACACCGGGTTGATGTTGGCGCCCAGCTTGAAGCGCTCAGTCACGTTGATGTCTACATTGGCGCGGATAGAGTAGCGGTCCAGTGTAGACTGTTCCATGATCCCATCCTGTTTCAGGTAACCACCTGTTACAAGGTACTGCGCATTATCGTTGCCACCACTGGCAGTTACCTGGTAGTTGTTGATCATTCCTTTACGGAAAATCATATCCTGGTAATCGTAGGTAGGCATGGCAGCCAGTTTCTGCGGATCGTCGAAGTTGAACCAGTCGTACAGGTCGCCCCGTGGGTAACGGTACCGCAAGTACGAAGAGGGCCTTGCGCTGTTAGGATCTGATATATTGGCGCCGGGCACATTATCGAGATAAGCGTTGTTGGAGGCTTCTTTGGAGAATTCGGCAAACTGTTGTGAGTTCAGGATATCTATTTTTTTAGACAGTTCCTGGAATCCCGTATATACGTCGGCGTTAAACTTCGTTTTGCCGGATTTACCCCGTTTGGTGGTTACGATCAACACGCCGTTGGAACCTTTGGAGCCGTAGATAGCGGTGGAAGACGCATCTTTCAGCACATCAATGCTTTGAATATCGGTGCTGTTGAGATTACTGAAAACGCTGGCGTCCACAATATTTCCATCCACTACAATAAGCGGGTTGGTACCTGCGGTGATAGAGCCAAAGCCGCGTACTTTAATGGCTGGCGTAGCGCCGGGAGCGCCGCCTGTTTGCTGTACCACTACGCCGGGAATTTTTCCCTGCATACCGGTGGCCACATTGGAGAGGGGCATGTCGCGCATTTCGGCCATGGGCACAGAGGCGATGGCAGCAGTCACATTTCTTTTCTTTTGGGTACCATATCCCACTACGATCACGTTGTTGAGTGAGCGGGTTTCTTCCTTCAATATAATATTCAGTGGCGTGCTGCTGCCGGCGGCTATTTCAACGGAAGCATACCCTATCATGCTGAAAACAACAATGGTTTTTTCGTCGGGCACACGGATGCTGAAGTGGCCGTTGACATCCGTAATAGCGCCACCGCCGCCATTTTTAATGGTAATGGTTACATTGGGCAGCCCGTTCCCCTTTTCATCGGTTACCTTCCCGCTTACGGTGATCACCCTTGAGGAAGATGACGGGGGATCGATGCCGTGTTTTTCGGTGATCACGATGGTGTTGCCGTTCAACGACCAGGCCAGGCTGGTATTTTCCAGCAGGAGATTGAGTGTTTGTAGTACCGACCTGCGTTCCGCCGGCAAAGTAATGTTGTCATAGGGAGAGAGCTGGGCCGCCACATAAGCAAATTTAAAAGCGCTTTGCTGCTGGATCTGCCGGATCCCATCTTTAAGTGGTTGCCGTTTGAGGTTCACGGTAACGTCTACATCTTCCAATCGCTGCGCTTTCCCGGGAGCAGCAATCAGCATATTGATGCTGAAAAGAAAAGCAGAGGCGAGTAAGCAACTTAATTTCATATAATACGCAAACGTTCGCTGTGGGAAAAGGCGTAGCCTTCCCCTGATAAGAAATTTCATACCTTTGGGTAGTTTTTAAATGTTTACCTAAATGTTTAAGACAACCGGCTATACTAACTCGTCCTTAGTATAGCCTTTTTTAAAATCGTTTATCCAGCCAGATAATACTGTCCTGTCCTTTTTCCCATTGAGCATGCGTTAGCTCGCAGATTACGTCCAGCGCCTGTTTCATAGGGTCGTTGATAAAATTGCCAGTGAATTTTTTTGTCCGCAGGGATTCATCCCTGAGCCTGATGTCAATACCATAATATTTGTTGATCAGTGGAATAGCTGCTTCAAAGGAAACGTCTTCAAATACCGGCTCGTCTTTTTTCCACACCAGTACTTCTTTCATATTGGCTTTGGTAACCAGTGGCGCAACGGCGGCTTTATCCAGTATGAGCTGATCGCCGGGCAGCAGTTCGGCAACGATGGCTTTATTCTCTTTCTGTATCTGTACTTTGCCGGTGGTAACGGTAACGGCTATAGGAGAAGCATCTCCCGTTGCCCTGATATTGAAAGAGGTGCCCAGCACACGGGTTATAATGTTGCCGGTATGCACCAGGAATGGTTTGTTTTTATCGGGGGCCACGTTAAAGAAAGCTTCGCCTCTCAGGTATACTTCCCGGTTGCGGCCTTCAAAGGCAGGAGGATAGTCCAGCTGGCTGTTTTCATTCAGCGTTACCACGCTGCCATCCGGAAGGTTAATTATTTTATTGGAGGTATGCTGTGCTTCAGGCAGCGCGGCAGTAATAACGGGGGTGGGCTTTGAAACCGGCAGCAGCCACCAGGCGCTGAAAATGGCCAGTACAACGGCAGCGGCTATCGCTATCTTTTTGTAGAACGGGTGGCGCTTTACGGTCATTACTTTGAGCATATCAATTTCGCCTTCCCGGATCTTTCCCTGCAGGCGGGTATACAATTGCTCCCACATAGGCTCCTGCGCCTGCTCCGGCGTGCGTTCCCACAGCGCGGCCAGCTCCTGCGATACCAGGTCGTTTTCCGATAGTTCCCCCATCAGCGCCCAGAATTCTTCCAGCTCCGGCGGGGTACATTCGCCCGACAGGTATTTTTGCAGTAATAGTTTTAATCTTAACGGATTAGACGACATATGCCAGTTATATAACTGTTATGACGACAAAAAGAAGGGGGTAGTACTAATCAATCTGAAAATAAATCTGACAGCAGTAACAAGTACATAAAATGGGTAATATGGTTATTCTGCAGGTACTGTTTAATAATTTTCAGGCTGTCGGTGATAGTATTTTTAACAGTATTACGGGATAAATTCAATTCAGTGGCTATTTCTTCATGGGTCATTCCTTTTTCCCTGCTGAGGGTGATCATCAGGCGGCGCTGGGGCGATAATTGCTTGTATGCATTGTCCAGGATCTCCCTGCATTCGTTGTTCAGCAGGCTGTAATCGGCGCTTTGTTCCTGGCCGGCTTCCATTTGCTCCTGTACCAGCTTTTGTAAACGGGCGTTCCTGGCAGCCAGTTTAAAGAAGTCCATGGCTTTATTGTAAGCTACTTTGTAAAGGAAGGCATCCATATGCTGGATATTGGTGATCAGCTCCCTGCCTGTCCACAGTTTCAGGAATACATCAATGACAATTTCTTCCGCCACCTCCCTGGATTTGGTGATGGTGATAAGGTAGTGATAGAGCTTCTTCCGGTGTTGTTCAAAAAGTTGTTTAAAGGCAGCTTCATCCCCTGCAGCGATTTGGCTCAGTAATTCTTTTTCATTATACATGGAATGCTTCTCTTAGTTGATATCAGGAACGTGGTCAGACAAATATATTTTTTTTCCGGAGAATATTTTAAAAAATCGGGGAGATGGGGTAGGCTCTATGGGCGCATCAATAAAATCGATGCGCGGTTGCCGGCAAACAAAGAGAATCCGCTTAATTTGCAGCTAATGAACGATCATAATATGACAGCACCGATAAAACTACTGGCTATCTGCGGAAGCACCCGGCAATCCTCCTCCAATCATCATCTTATCAGGGCCATCACGGAGTTGTCTGCCGGCACATTTGCGGTGCAACTGCTGGAAACCCTTACAGATATACCGCATTTCAACCCCGACCAGGATCTGGACCCTGGCATGGCGCCCGAAGCCGTACAACATTTCCGCGCCCAACTGGCAGGAGCTGATGCGGTACTGATATGCACGCCTGAATATGCTATTGGTGTGCCAGGGACACTTAAAAACGCCATCGACTGGACGGTATCCTCCATGCA
>NZ_DATCRD010000051.1:0-6997 GCF_036569185.1 Chitinophaga sp. | reverse complement strand
TTCAATAAAAATTATATTTTTGCAGTCAAGTTTTAAACCAAAAACACTTAAAATTATGTCAGACATTGCATCAAGAGTTAAAAAGATCATCATTGACAAATTGGGCGTTGACGAAGCCGAGGTAACTCCTGAAGCCAGCTTCACCAATGACTTAGGCGCTGACTCTTTGGATACGGTAGAACTGATTATGGAATTCGAAAAAGAATTCAACATCTCCATTCCTGACGAACAAGCTGAAACTATTACTACTGTTGGCCAGGCAGTTGCTTACCTGGAAGAACATGTAAAATAATCCTACTAATCAGAATTGTTTTAATGCAACCAAGACGAGTTGTCGTTACAGGTTTAGGCGCTCTTACACCGCTCGGCAATACTGTAGCCGATTTCTGGCACGGATTGACGAACGGTGTATCCGGCGCGGATTATATCAAGCAATTTGATGCTTCCAAGTTCAAAACCCGTTTTGCTTGCGAACTGAAAAATTTTGATCCTGCTAACTACCTGGACAAAAAGGAGGCCCGTAAGATGGACCCCTTTACACAAACGGCTGTAATTGCCGCAGATCAGGCGATACTGGACGCCAATATCAATAAAGACAAGATCAATGCTGATCGTGTTGGGGTGATATGGGGCACTGGTGTTGGAGGTATGATCAATTTCAGTCATGAGCTGAGAGATTTCCACACAGGGGATGGTACGCCCCGCTTCAGTCCTTTCTTAATTCCGAGGCTTATTCTTGACATCGCTGCCGGGTATATTTCTATCCGTCACGGTTTCAGGGGGCCTAATTTTTCCGTTGTATCTGCCTGCGCATCTGCTACCAATGCTATTATTGAAGCGATGTACAGTATCCGTTACGGCAAAACCGATATGGTAGTTACCGGCGGTTCGGAAAATGTGATCAACGAACCTTGTGTTGGCGGCTTTAACGCCATGAAGGCCTTGTCTGAAAGGAATGATGATCCCAAAACTGCTTCCCGCCCCTTTGATCTTGACCGCGATGGTTTTGTAATGGGCGAAGGAGCCGGTGCCCTGGTACTGGAGTCGTTGGAACACGCACAGGAAAGAGGCGCCAGAATATATGCAGAACTCGCCGGCGGCGGCGCAACTGCAGATGCATACCATATTACCGCACCACACCCGGAAGGGCTGGGCGCACTGAACGTAATGCGGAATGCTTTGGCAGATGCCGGAATGCAGGCTAGTGAGATACATTATATCAACGTTCACGGTACTTCCACCCCATTGGGAGATATTGCCGAAGTAAAAGCCATTCAGCACGTTTTTGGAGAGCATGCCTATCAAATGAACATCAGCTCTACAAAATCCATGACAGGCCACTTACTCGGGGCTGCCGGCGCCGTTGAATCCATAGCCGTAATTATGTCTATCATAGATAGCATAGTTCCTCCTACGATCAACCACTTTAATGACGACCCGCAATTAGACCCGAAACTGAATTTTACTTTTAATATCGCACAAAGGAGAGAAGTAAACGCCGGATTGTCCAACACCTTTGGATTTGGCGGACATAACGCTTCCGTGATTTTCAAAAAATTTGTTCCTTGATCTTGATTGTGTGAGTTTACTGCCAGGTTTTTTATATCGACTGATTTCCAAAAAAAGGCACTTATATAAAGAGCTGCACAACCTGCTGGGCTTTCCGCCTGGTAACTTTGCCCTTTATGAAGTGGCCCTGAGCCATCGTTCCAGTAAAGAAAAATTCCTCGAAAGCAACGAACGGCTGGAATACCTCGGTGACGCTATTCTCGGCGCCATCGTGGGGGATTATCTCTTTAAAAAATATCCCTATAAAACAGAAGGATATTTAACAGAGATGCGTTCCAAGATCGTTAACCGGCAACAACTGAACGATATCGCTATCAAAATGGGCTTACGCAAGCTCACTATCTACGATAAATACAACAGCTTCCTCAAAATCAGCCAGATATTCGGTAATACCCTCGAAGCCCTTGTAGGCGCCGTATACCTCGACCGCGGCTATAATAAAACCCAACAGTTTGTACATAAACGCATTATCATGCCATACATAGATATGGAACTGCTGGAAACCGTGGAAATGAACCACAAAAACAAATTATACGGCTGGGCCAATAAAAACGGCAAAACACTGGAATTCGAACTGCTCGAAGAACAGATGGATAACGGCCGGCGTATCTTTACCGTTGGCGCCGTAGTGGATGGTCAGCTCATTTGCAGCGGTAAAGCCTTCAATAAAAAAGACGCCAGCCAGATAGCCGCCCAACAAGCCATTATACAGCTGGGATTAACCGACTAGCCTTTACTTTCTTACCGGGTGCCTCAGTATCGTTTTCAGCTTTGCCGGCGCCGTTTTCCTGAAATCGGATAAATAAATTTCGTGATGACGCCCATTCATATGCAATCCCTGCTGCTGCATAAAATCATCCATTTTTTTCAGTGATGCCGGCTCTTCGCTGTAGGGACCAATATGCATAAGCTGTACACAAAGCCCTTCCTCAATATACTTCAGATCTACCTGCCGGATAAATGTGGATTTCTTCTTTTTTTCCGCAGAAAGCACCGCTTCTGAAAACAGGTGGCGTGTAATATGATCGGGCATCCTGATGGCCAGCTCATAGTGCCACTGATCCCGGGGCACCTCAAGGGGATTGCCATCGTGCTTTTCCACCCACCAGAAACCTTCCAGCTTGCTCACGGTAAAGTCGAAGCCCCTTTGTTTGCTGCCGAACTTAATGCTGTAAGCCACGGTATACAATGCCTCGGTAACCTCCGCAAAAACGGGCCCGTTGGGATCGCCTTTCCCGGCGATGGTCACAAATAAGCCTTTGTCCATAGTGGCCAGTTCCGGTGTTTTTGCCGCGGAATAGTATGGTTTGAATTCCTTTGTCAGATCCAGTTTATTCATATTTTTCAGTGTTAATTGTACATCAAAAGCAAAGGCAACGAGCAGCAGCCAGCCCGAGATGATATAGACTTTCATTTTTTCAGGATTAAAATTCCCCGGGAATGCCGGGGGATGCTTATACCGGTTAGTTCACTCCAATCTGTATGTTGGTAATATTTTGTGCCGGTTGTTCAAAATTATAACGGAGATATTGTTCCCTCGTATAGCCGGTTACCTGCATGTTCAGCATTCCAATACCGGCAAACAGTTGTCCGTAAGTGGCGCCAAGCTGTTCCCAGGGGCCGTGATGCTGCATACTTACACAGTTAAAGGCAGGAAGCGTTTCGCAATGCCATGGAGCGGCCACCGGTTTTACGGTTGTTACCGGAAGGCCTATGTCCAGCGTAAATACGGTATCGGGCTTCCCGTCGAAATTGCGGTAATGCCATTCCGGTGCGCCACATATTTCCATCCCGGCGTTGATGGCTTCCTGGTATACCTCTTTAATGGCGGTACGCACCAGAGACATCATACCGGCATAGTTGGTTTCGTAACGCTGATAGAAGAAGTGAAACGGCGCTGCGGCCAGCATCTCCGGAAGAACAGCCGATTGATCAAAAAAGTTAAACCAAAATTTCAGGGGCGCTGCCTCCAGTAAATTAAAATGCTGATAGATGGCTTTGGCAAAGGCTGTCATTGCGGTGCCGCTGGCAGTAATGATCTGTTTATCCGCTACCGCGGGCGCCTGCTGATACCGGTGGCCGCCTTTGTAGGCAGGGGCCTGCTGTTTTAACACCTCAGGGTGATTACTGGTATGGGCAATATGGTCGAGGAGACCGTGTTGAGCCAGCAAAACGGTGGCGCCACAAATAGCGGCAATTGTTTTCTGCTGTGCCAGCAATTGTTTTACCAGCGGAAGGATAGCGGTATTGGCGCCATTTTCCATGGCTTCCCCGCCAGGGAGGATGAGCAGGTCGATATCTGCTTTCATTGCCTCTTCAAGGCTGAGGTGAGGTTGTATGGTCAGGCCCCCGCCGGAGGTAACGGCTGCGCCGGTAAAAGAAAAGGTAACGATGCGGACATCTGTGAAGTTGGCTATGCCATACATGGCCAGTGCTGGTTCCCAATCGGAATAGCTGTCAAACAGGAATACGTAACAATTGCGGAGCTGATTCATATTTGTATTGTTTTAATCACAATACAAAGGAACAGCCGGGATGTGACAACCTTATGTCAGCAGCATCCGGGAATTTATAAATAATGTCCGTGAAGCTCTGTGATAAGATCTCCTATGGCGGTTTTCAGCTCCTGAGGCTGGAGCACATCCACCCGGTTGCCAAACATAATGAGCCAGCGGGCAAAGTAATTGAGGGAGGATTGCAGGAAGGTAAGCTCTGTTTTATTGCCCACTACCTTTTCTTCCATGAGGCCAAAGTAGTATTTCTGTTCCCTTACATACCGCATTACGTCGTTGTCCAGGGCTATTTTAATAAGGTAGGTATTTTCGTTTTGCCTGCTGCGTTGCTGCTCCAGGTAGTCCTGTAAAGAGAGGTGTTTGTCTTTTTTATAAGTGGCCGGCAGTACGGTCAGTTTACGGATCCGGTCTACCCGGAAATCGCGGTAGCCCTGCCGCAGCCGGCAGAAAGCGATCAGGTGCCAGTTGGCGCTGCTGTGGAAAATGCCCACAGGCTCTACTTCCCTGCGGGTGGCCACTTCTTCCTGGAAGGAAAAGTACTCCATGCTGATCACCTGGTTCATACCCAGGGCCTGCTGAATATCCGTGAGGAAGCGGTTGGGGAACTCGGTGGCATTGGCTGTTGAAGGGCGGAACCGCAGCACGGCGATGTTCTCGTCCAGTGATTCCAGGTAGTCTTTTTCCGTGCCACGGAGCACAGAGCGGATCTTTTCCATTGCCAGGCTGAACTGTTTCCGGTTGCTATGGTCGCTGAACTGTTCCATCAGCTTTTCCCCTGTCAGAAGCGCCGCTGCTTCTTCTTTGGAAAACATAACGGGAGGCAGGTGATACCCTTCCACGATATAATAACCGGTACCTGCTTCCGCCCCGATGGGTACGCCGGCTTCCTGCAGGGCTTTTACGTCCCTGTACACCGTTCTCAAACTGATATTAAAGCGATCAGCGATTTCGGAGGCCTTTACTATTTTTTTACCCTGTAATTGTATGAGGATGGCGGTAAGCCGGTCGATACGGTTCATGGAAGTATTCAATTCTGAGCGCTAATTTCGGCTTCCCGGAATTATTTTCAGAAATTTTTTTAAACCGGTTAAACTTTTATCAAAGTAGATGGTCTTAAATACGTACATCTCCTGATAAAAGATGGAATACCGGGAAAATGACAACTGGCGACTTTCAGGAGATCATCAACACAATGCTACAGTACAGAATATAGGTTAAATGGTAAGTCCCTGCAATTTCTTGCGGGGACCTGTTTTTTTAGCCTGATCCTGCCAAACTTAATAGCTCATCTCGTTCAGCTTCACCTTACCCCGGAATGTCCAGAATAAGAAAGTAGTATACCCGATGACCATAGGGGTGCCTATAGCTGCAATCAGCAGCATAATTTTCAACGACTTAACAGAAGACGCCGCTGCATAAATACTGATACTGTATGCCGGATCTGTGGTAGATATCACAATATTTGGATACAGCCCTACTGCGAACAGGATGAGCAGGCAGGCCGTAATAATGGAAGAATAAAGAAAAGCGGTATAATACCTGCGGGCATCTACATTCCTTTTGATGTTCAGCAGGATCAGCACCGCCAGCATGGGCAGTATAAACAGCTCCGGGTGCGATTTGAACTGGTGCGTCATATGGGGAACATAAATAAGGGTAGCCATTGACGTTAGAATAAAACAGAGAATAAAGAATTTGCTGCAGTTGTTCACAATCACCGTGAGCTTGGTATACAGCCTGTTCTCCGTTTTCATTACCAGGTAAATAGAGCCGTGCAGCATAAACAGCGACAGGGTGGTAAAAGCAATCAGTATGGCATAAGGGTTAAAAAAAGTAAGCAGGTTGCCGGTAAATTCATGTTCCTTGTTAATGGGCAGGCCGTGAATGAGATTGCCCAGTACCAATCCCAGCAGCAAGGTAATGCTGGTGCTGGACACCGTGTAACTGATGTCCCACATTTTACGCCACCACAGCCAGGGCTCTTTGCTTCTGAATTCTATGGAAATAGCCCTGAAAATGAGGACTACGAGAAATAACATAAAGGGAATATAGAAGGTAGACAGTACTACGCCGTATACCAGCGGGAAGCCTGCAAACAGGGCGCCGCCTGCAATTACCAGCCATACTTCATTTCCGTCCCATACGGGCCCGATTGCATTAAGCACCAGGCGACGGCTTTCTTCTTTATTAAAGAACAGGTGCAAAGCGCCTGCGCCCAGGTCGAAACCATCCAGTACGCCATAACCGGTGATCAATCCGCCAATCACCAAAAACCACCAGGTGGGAAGGTCCAGTCCAAGAATTGTTTCCATGAGTTATAATTTAGTTGGATGGTAAGTGATGTTATCGTGATAATAGCCGTCGTATTCTATTTCTGCATTCTCTGAAACATCCGGCCCATGCTGGATCTTACGGGTCAGCAAATAGATGAACAGCGTAAACAGCAGGATATATACCAGCGTAAACAATATGAGTGAAAACATCACCTGGTCGGCCGTTACTTTGCGCGACAGCGCATCGGAGGTGCGCAACAATTTGTAAACCACCCAGGGCTGGCGCCCTACTTCGGCAGCGTACCATCCTACCTGGTTGGCTATTTGCGGTAACAATACGGCCCATGCAAAAATGATCATCAGCCAGCGCTGGTTAAACAGCTTCTTTCTCCATAAAAGAAAAACCGCCAGGAGCGTAAGCGCTATAAGGATCATGCCAATGGTGATCATGATGTGGTACATCTGGAATACGAAGTTAACCGCGCCGGGCCTGTCTGCTTTCGGCGTAGCCCTCAAACCCTCTACCGGGGCGGAAAAGCTGCCATGCGTAAGAAAGGAAAGACCGCCGGGAATTTTTATACCGGTTGTTTTTTCATTTTTATTATCTACCCAACCCACAATATACATGGGCGCTACTGCAGC